>JAXJVC010000319.1:0-3263 GCA_036308745.1 Oscillospiraceae bacterium
GTATGTCTATTTCTTCAATAACCACCGTCCAGCTGCCGCCTTGGGCTACAAAAGCCCAGTTCAGTACAAGACCGAACTGGGCTTCGTGTAGTTATGCTTTTTTAGTGTCTACTTTTGCTTGACAAGTGCACTTTCGTGTGAAAGTACCCGCTGTCGATTTTTATGTTACAGCATAACCACCAGCAGCGTAACGATGATGCCAATGCTGCACAAAATGGAGATGGAATTGATGGCACTGGACAGGCCCACATCGCCATTCAGTTCTGCCGTAAATACCGGCACCGCCGAGCCGATGGGGCTGAAAGCCAGGATCACCAGAGTCTGCCGCACCTCCAGATCAAAGGGCAGCAGGAACCAGCAGGCCAAGGCCAGCGCCGCGGCAAAGCTGTAGCGCACCACCAGCACCCGCGCAATCGCTCCGGTCTGCCCTTTTTCACCGGACAGGTTGAAGCCCACGCCGATCATCAGCATGGCAAGGAATGCGTTGGCATTGCCCACAATTTCCGCCATGGACAGCACCGGGCCCGGCACATCCAGCGCCAGCAGGTTCAGTGTCACCATGGTCAGGTGGGTCAGAAAAGGGATGGAGCGCAGAGGGGCTGTCAGAATCCGCTTCAGATCAAAGCCCGCTCCTTCCTTCACCGCCCTTGCCACGCCAAAAGCGCCGCCCAGGCAGATAAAGGAATTGCCCACATCAAACAAGCTGGTGGTCAGCACGCCTACAGGGCCAAGGAAGCTCTGGGTAAAGGGCAGGGCAAAGGTGCCGATGTTGTAGCCCGGTGTGTTCAGCACACCGAAGGCCCGCTGCTCCTTCCCCTGCTTCCGGTGGACCAGCGCCGCCAGGAGCATATACGCCACGCCGCCCCCCAGTCCCAGCAGGGAAATGGTGAGCATGGAGGCATCAATAGGCTTTCCCGCGGAACTGGAAATAATGGCAGCCGGCAGGGTGATCTTGATCACGATCCCGGAGATCACGCCAAAGGCCTCCGGGCCGAAAAAGCCCTTTCGCCGCAGCACATAGCCCAGGGCGATAATGGCCACATAGCATCCGGCCCGGATCAGGATCTCCAGCATGGATTACTCTACCTCGTAGAACAGGGCCAGCATATCGGCGGTCTTGTCCTCCATATAGCTGGTCATGGTCAGGGTGATGGAGTAGCTGCCCTGGTTGTAGTCGAAGACCTGGACCATGTAGAAGGGGATATCCTGCATGGTACCCTCGGTACGCAGAGCGATGCGCTCCTCACCCAGGAAGGTCACGGTGACCTTCTCCAGGGAAGTCACGTCCATGCCGGCCTGGGCATAGGCAGCGATCATGGTGTCGGACTGGGCCAGCATAGCATCAGCAATGGACTCCTCGCTCATCATGCCGTAGACCAGACGGGTCTGGGCATCCATCTTCTGGTACAGCAGGTTCATGGAGCTGAAGGTCTCCATGTTTTCTGCCATCATGTCGGTGATCTGCTCCACACCCTCCATGGCATCACCGATCTCGGTGTCCTTCAGAACTTCGTTGACGTTCTCAGGGAGAGCCTGCAGCTCCTCGGCGCTGTAGAAGGTCCAGGAGTCGTCCAGGGTGCAGCCGAAACCGGCGTAGCTGTTGGTGTAGACGCCGCCATCCATGCGGCCCAGGCTAACAGGCTTTTCCTCAGCAGCCTCGGTAGCGGCCTGGTTGGGGGCAACATTGCCTGCAACATCCTCGGCGCTCTCAGCGCAGCCAGCCAGCATAACAGCCAGAACCAGCATCAGGGCCAGCAGCCATCTCATGTTCTTCATATGTATCGTTCCTTTCTGATTTTCAAGGTTACAGCCGGATTTCCCCGGCTGAATCTTCTATAGTTATACCACAGCTCCCGGTAAGTGTCAACGGAACCGCAGGCAGATAACGTATTAATACCACCCAGGCAGGGAAACCATCGGGTTCAAATACCGTAAAAGGCAGCCTATCCCGTAACTGCCAGCAAAAATTTCATTTTCTTATAGCGTTCACGGGCCTAATCCGCTATAATGAAAGCATGAGCAGTTCGCAAAAACCTGAATTTGACGGATGTAAAGTCATGTTGCGGAATTGTAAAGTTGATGTGGTGGTAATTGGAAGTGTTTCTGCTACAATGAAATCACCAAAACAAAGGAGGATTTCATTATGAATTTACCAGAAAAAATCATCAAGCACAGAAAAGCAAATGGTTGGTCACAAGAAGATTTCGCAGAAAAGCTGAATGTATCACGGCAGGCAATCAGCCGCTGGGAAAACGGAACCGCACTGCCCGATGCACAAAACATATTGCAGATTAGCAAACTGTTCCATGTTACAACAGATTATCTACTAAATGATGACTATGAAAGTGACAGTGATATTCCTGCCGTTCAGACCGCGACAAAGGAAGCAGAGGATTTGTTTTCAAAAAAGAAACGACTTCATTTGATAGCCGCAATTTGTTTTACGATATCGGTATTTTGCTCGCTGATGGGTTTAGTGAACAGTACAAATGATATCCAGTTAGGGCTTTCTTGCTTTACATTAGCTCTTTGTGCAGGAAATGCAGTTGCTCAATTTATCTTGTTTTTTAAGAAACGATAAACCTGTCTGCACAGCATATTCCAATTGTCGAACAGATAAAGACGGCACCTGTGATGGGTGCCGTCCTTTTACTTCCAAATATTCAATCGGTTTCCAAGTCCTCAGTATTCACCGAGATGCGCAGATAGTCGCTGACCGCTTTCCTACTTAAACAAACAACCGATTCGTCTGTATTCCTTTCGGCAGGGAATCTGTATCAATTGCTTTTTCCATGAGATAATAGTCATTACCGTACATCTGCGCTTCGCCGACTACAGCAAATCCTGCTTTCCTGTATGTTTTGTAGGCGGGAATATTGGATTTTACCACAGATAAATGAATTGCTTTGCAACCATTTCTAAGCAGAATTGGCACAATGTTTTGTACCATTTCAAAGGACAAGCCATGCCCTTGGTGGGCTTTGTCAATCACGACTCTGGCAATTTCTTTGCCATCCTTACATGACCAGCAGTCGAAACCGTCCAGCTCATTTTCGGGTACAACAGAAATCGCACCTATTATTTTACTGCCATCGGTCATTACATACAGGTTCCCTGTTTCTAAATCATGCTCAATTTCTGTCATGGAAGGATAGCTTTCGTTCCACACACAGAACGCACCGCTTTTGGCACTTTCGTAAAGGGAAAGCACTTGTGCAGCATCATCTTGCGTGGCCATTCTGAAATTTTGTTTTACCAAGCAC
>JAXJVC010000320.1:0-1752 GCA_036308745.1 Oscillospiraceae bacterium
TCCAGATATGGCCGGCGTGGAGGGAATAGCAGACGATCATGGACATGGCGGCGTGGGCAGCCATGGTCAGCAGCCGCTCCAGGCTTGCCAGCAGGAAAATACTGGGGGGGTAACCCACAAGCTGGGCCCGGATCATTTCCAGCTGGGTGACATCCATGCCTGTGGCTGCGGTTTCTGCCAGCATGACGTCAAAGGCACCGGTGTTGATCATGGAAATGAGGGCAAGGTTGCTGACATAGGTCATGCCGATGAGTACAATCGCCTCAATACCGCCGTGGCCCAGACCAGCAGCCAGAGACCGGCGGTAGGTCAGCCGCTTAGACATCAGCTTGGCAGCGCCGAAACGGCCCACAAGCTCAAACAGTCCGGCGGTGAAGGCCAGCAGGAAGGTGAGCAGCAGGGGATGGTCGCTGTACAGGGTGGCATAGCCTTCCGTTGCGGAAAGAACGGTGAGGATGGGGACCCGGATCAGGATCTGGGTGACGAAGAAGCCGGCGGCACCCAGAAACCATGCGGATACCACACCCTGGCTCTTGTTCTTCGCGGCATAGACGATGAGAAGGATAACAGGGAAGACCAGGGTTACAAACACGGTGATGAGGCAGGCGATGGTGGTTGCGGTGGAAACCATAGATTATTCTCCTTTCAAATCGGTGATCCAGAGCATGATTTCCTCCAGAACAGAGGCGTTCAGCTCATAGAAGATGAATTTTCCTTCCCGGGTGTCCAGGATCAGGTCTGCTTCCTTTAGCATGGACAAATGCCGGGAAATGGCGGCGGCGGTGATGGAAAAGTGGTCGGTGATCTCTCCGGCAGAGAGCCGCCCCTGTTTCAGCAGATTCAGGATCTCCCGCCGGGTAGGATCCGCCAGGGCTTTTAAGGTCAGTTGCAGGCTCATGGCAGAAATCTCCTTCATTTAACAATTAACTGAATTGTTAAATGAAGTATACCATACGGAAATACCAATGTCAATAGCGCCGGGAGGGGAAGTACATTTTGCGAGCATATGCTATTGTAGGGGAGGGTCAAGACCCTCCCCTACAGTTATGATATAGCAATTCCAAAACAACACGTCAAAATTGTGGAGAGGTCAAAAAGAAGCGTACTGTCCGTACAAGCGTACAGACCCACGGCCTTGCAAACCCCGGCGGGGTATGGTAAACTGTAGAAAACGAGCCTAAGGAGACAGTTTATGAAGAAGATACGGCTGATCGCCCTGCTGTTGGCGGCGCTGCTGCTTGCGGGATGCGTCCCCATGGAAGAACCGGAGGCTGCAGAGGAGAGCTATATCCACTACCGGGACATGGAATACCGACATCCCGATATGCAGGAAATGGAACAGCTTCTGGAGGACCTTCGCACCGCGGCGGAGGGAGACAACCCACGGGTGATCCTGAACCGAATCTACGCCTTTTATGATGCCTACGACTGGTTCTACACCTGCTATTCCCTGGCGGACCTGGGCTACTGTGCCGACCTGACGGACCCATACTGGGAGGAGGAATACGCCTACTGCATGGAAAACAGCACTGCGGTGGAAGCCATGCTGGAGGAAATGTACTACATTCTGGCGGCCTCTCCCTGCCGTGAGACCCTGGAGGGTGAGAAGTATTTCGGTGTGGGCTATTTTGACAGCTATGACGGCGAGAGCATATGGGACGAGACCTTCACCGCCCTGATGGAGCGGGAAGCGGAGCTGGAGAACCGGTACTATACCCTTGTGGCGGGGGAAGGAGAGCTTCCCGGTCAGGA
>JAXJVC010000321.1:0-2789 GCA_036308745.1 Oscillospiraceae bacterium
AGACCTCCCGAAATCATCGGGAGGTCTTGTTTGTTATCTGCACTGATTGGACAGCATAGAGGTGCCGTCCTTGGCCTGGGTTGCAATGACATAGGGAGCGAAGAGAATGTCATCTATGTCATGCTGGTCCACAAACCAGCTCAGGCCTGCCTGATTGAATTTCCGGTAGTCTACCACGTAGACCTTGTGGTAGGTCTGGGTCAGGAAGGGTGCCAGGCAGTTTCCAAAAGAATCCTTCACCAGAATGCAGCTGGGACCGTCGGGAATGGAACGGTTGGTGATCTCCGTCAGGGGATTGTCACTGCAAATGAAGGCGGAATACTTGGCATTCCGCTCCCGGGCCGTCATATCCTGGATCAGTTCCCCTGCACGGCCGTGGCCGTTGTTGTTGTAGATCATCATCTCGATGTCTCCGGGGGGAACGTAGGCAATGAGGGTATCCAGCTTCAGTTTCCGGAAGTTAGAGGCCTTCCAGTACAAGCTTCCCTCAAAGTCACCCTGGTCCCATGCTTCAAAGGAATCCAGAGGCGCGGCTTCATAGCCCAGCTCCTCACAAATGGCTTCGTAAGCATAGTAGGCACCCAGGGCGGTCCAGTGGTGGTCCGTACGGAAGTAGATGTACTCGTCGTTGTGGGTGACCAGAGCATCGTAAGTATTGACCTTCACCACATTGTCCCCCATCTGAGCGTGCATATACTCGATCATGGCATTCTGGTCGGCACAGTTCAGCTTTTCCAGGTAGGCTTTCTCAATCAGGATGCCCACCGCCGTGGGAGCCGGAGCGCTGATAACCCGGATATTTTTCTCCGCCATGGCATCGCCGAAGGCGGCAAGGGCTTTGGCGTAGTAGTCGCTGTACTGCTGGGAGAAGCCCACAGAATTAAAGGCAGAATCTCCAATCTGGATCACCGCGCTTTCGCCCATTTCGATCACCGCGTCGTCACCGGCGTTGACACCACCCCAAACCGTTTCCTGGGGTTGGGTAGACTCCGATTCCTCCGGGGCTGTTTCCAGCTGCACCGGGGTTTCAGAGGGTGTTTCAGGGGTCTCGGGAATCTGGGGGATGGTCTCCACCACCGGCAAGTCACCGGCAATGGCAATGTCGGAATGGCCGTAGAGGGTACTGATGTGGCTGGACACTGTCAGCCAGGTCTCCCGTCCAGGGAAGGTATCGGAGAACCAGGTGGTGATATCATCAAAATAGCTGCCCTCTGCCAGGGCTTCCCAGGAAAACTCCGGAAATTGGGCCAGGTTCCGCTTTTCCATCTGGGACTGGGTAGGCCGCAGGGGGATGATAAAGGACACCACCGTCAGCACCGCCAGCACCACCAGGAATGGGATCACAAGGCGGATGCCGGTGTCCTGTTTATGTTCATATTTCTTGTCAGACATAGGCTACCTCAGAACTGGAAGTAAATGAAGGGATTATAGCTGTCACCCACCAGGCAAGCGGTGGAGAGAAGCAGCAGAACAACAGGCAAGACAGAATAGAATACCACATTCCAAACCCTGCCCAGGGCGCCGTGACTGTGGGCGAAGCCCTCCAGCCGAATGCGAAGGGTCTTCATCACCGGGGTGCTGGCAAAAATCGCTGCCGCCAGCAGGTACTGATGGCTTTGAAGCTGGATCTCCTCGGCGAAGCCTGTCAGGGCGTTGCCGTTAAGTCCGAACATACTGCGCACCAGGGCGGCACCCAGCTCGATGTTGGTAAACCGGAAGATCACCCAACCCACCATAACCACGACGAGAAGATAGGCATTGCTGAGAATAGGGATTTTCTCCAGCCATTTTTTCAGGAAGAACCGCTCCAGCATCAGGAAAGCGAAGAACCACAGTCCCCACAGCACGAAGTTCCAGCTTGCGCCGTGCCATAATCCCGTCAACGCCCATACCACCAGGGTGTTGAAAACCATCCGGGGCTTGCTGCACCGGCTGCCCCCCAGGGGGATATACACATAGTCCCGGAAGAAGGTGCCCAGGCTCATATGCCACCGCCGCCAAAATTCCGTAACGGTCCGGGAGATGTAGGGATAGTTGAAGTTTTCCAGGTAGTTCAGGCCCAGCATCTTGCCCATGCCGATAGCCATATCGGAGTAGGCGGAGAAATCCAGGTAGATGTGCAGGGCGTAGGCCAGGATACCCACCCAGGCGCCCAGCACGGGAAGCTCCTCAAAGTAAGCGATATTGGCGGCAAGCTGGGTCATATCCCCTGCCGCGCTGTCCGCCAGGATCAGGGAATTGGCCAGAGCGCCGCAGGGATTGGCCAGCAGGGCCTTCTTGGCAAGGCCGCCGCAGAACCGGGATACACCCAAATGCCACTGAGGGCTCCGGGGCTCCCCGCTGAAGAGCTCATGGTCGATGGTCTTGTAGCGGACGATGGGGCCAGCGATGCACTGGTGGAACAGGGCGGCGTAGAGCAGCACATTCCAGTAGCTTTTCTGCGCAGGCGCATCTCCCCGGTAGACATCGATAACGTAGGTCAGGAGCTGGAAGGTATAGAAGGAAATGCCGATGGGCAGGGCGATGGAGCGGATAAACTCCGGAACGGTACCGAAAACGCTGCAGATCAGCCCGGCATACTTAAAGTAGCCGATGAGACCAATGTCGATCACCGCGGCCAAGGCTACCCACAGCCGCTTTTGGGCCGCATTCTGTCCCCTCTCCACCCCCAGGGCGCACAGCCATGAGGTAAAGGCCATGAACATCAGAAGCAGCACATACTTCGGCTCGCCCCAGGCGTAGAACACCAGGGAGAAGGCAAGCAGCACCACGTTCTGGGCCTTCTGGCC
>JAXJVC010000322.1:0-2035 GCA_036308745.1 Oscillospiraceae bacterium
ACCTTGGCCAGCAAAAACGGCCTTTCCCTGGTGGAGTGCGAGCTGATCACCGGCCGGACCCACCAGATCCGCGCCCAGTTCGCTCACGCAGGTCACCCCCTGCTGGGCGACGGCAAATACGGCAAGCTGGACAAGCGTTTTGACCGGAATTATCAGGCCCTCTATTCCTACAAGCTGACCTTCACTTTCACCACCGACGCAGGCGCCCTGGAAGCCCTCAACGGCAAGTCCTTCCAGGTTCAGAAGGTAGACTTCGTGGAAGAATACTTCCCCGGCACAAAAATCTGACCTAACATCTATGGGCGGGAGTTGTCTCCCGCCCTGCCCTGTATCAAAAGGAGTTTTCACAATGGTCGTTTTCATCACCAGCAGCCCCTACATCGACGGCGCTGACCGGGCCATTCTCAATCCCCAAAACGAATTTGTAGACCGGCTCCGCTCTGCCCTGCCGCCCAATCCCCAGGCCTTGTTTGTCTGCTCCCATCCCGATGACCACAACATGACCTGTCACTTTGGCGCAGACACCGTTTCCGCCTTTGCCATGGCAGGCATAGCCTTCAGCGGTTATCAGGTACTGGACGGCTATAACGCAGAAGATGCAGAACGGCTGGTCCACAGCAGCGACATCGTGGTCTTTGCCGGCGGTCATGTTCCCACCCAGAATGCCTTTTTCCAGGCCATTCATCTACGGGAAATCCTGGAGGGCTATGACGGCGTGGTGATGGGTATCAGCGCCGGCTCCATGAATCTTGCTGAGGAGGTCTATGTCCAGCCCGAGGAGGAAGACGAATCCGCTCCGGATTTTCAGCGGTTTACCCCCGGTCTGGCTCTGACGGATATCAACATCCTCCCCCACTATCAAAAGGTGAAAAACTACATTCTGGACGGACTGCGGCTTTATGAGGATATCACCTTCGCCGACAGCATGGGGCATACCTTCTTTGCCCTCCCCGACGGCAGCTACATCTATCAGGATGAGGTAGGACAGCTTCTCTGCGGCAGAGCCTACCGCGTCCGGGACGGCATCATGGAACTGCTGACCCTGGACGGAGAATGCATGGACATGGAAGGATTAAAATAACCTCTCTCATATCCAGATTCGATCATAAATGCAAATCAGGAGGAATGATTACAATGTATACCATTCGATATGTATTGCCAGAAGACAAAGACTTCTGGTACCGCCTGGACCGGCATCTTCCTGAACAGGAATTTGACAACAAAGTCCGTGACAAAAGAGGGTATGTTTTATTGGATGAGGATACGCCCATTGGCCTGCTGCGGTATAACCTCTTTTGGGATAATACCCCCTTCTGCACCATGCTGTTTGTCGATTGGGAGCACCAGGGAAAAGGGTTCGGAAAAATGCTGATGGAGCATTGGGAAGCAGATATGAAAGCACAAGGACACGGTATGCTTTTCACCTCTACCCAGGTCGACGAAGAAGCACAGCATTTTTACAGAAAACTGGGATATCAAGATCGGGGTGGAATTATTATCGATATTCCGGGCTACGAGCAACCCATGGAAATGCTTATGATCAAAGCCATTTAGCTCCGTATCTACCCCAGCCATCGACATAGAAGCAAATGGCCCTGCACAGATTGCGTCTGTGCAGGGCTTTCTTATTGGAGCGAAATTACAGATTATAATACCGGTCAAATTCCGCAGGATGCGGAATAGCGGCAAGCTGGCGACATTCCTCCCGCTTGGACTTGATAAAGTTCTGCAGCAGGATCTCCGGGAACACGCCGCCTGCGGTCAGGTAATCGTGGTCAGCTTCCAGGGCGTCCAGGGCTTCCTCCAGGGAGGTGGGAAGACCCTTCAGCTTCTTCTTTTCCTCCTCAGGCAGGTTATACAGGTTCATATCGTAGGGGCCCCAGCCGTTCTCGTGAGGATCGATCTTGTTCTTCACACCGTCCAGGCCTGCCATCAGGATGGCAGCGTAGCAGAAGTAGGTATTGCAGGTAGCATCGGGATTCCGCAGTTCAAAACGCCGTTCCTTGGGAGTCTTGGCGTAGGCAGGGATGCGGAT
>JAXJVC010000323.1:0-1882 GCA_036308745.1 Oscillospiraceae bacterium
GAAGCCAGGGACTTGTTCATGCGGCTCAGCAGCCAGTGCAGACCCCAGCCCAGCAGACAGGAAATCGCCTGGGACAGCAGCGTCACCGCCGCCAGGGTCAGCACCTGCAGGATAATATTAAGGAAAGATGCCTCTATCAGAACAGCGTACATCACCGTTGCTGGTACCATGACCAGTGCGCAAAACACCAGATTCAGGGCCAGCAGTGGGATCATCCGGCTCATCAGAATGGCAGAGGGTGGAATGGGCATACTCAGCAGCAGCGCATTATCCTTTGCGTCATAAAGCTGGCTCTGGGTCATAAATACCCCGCCAAACAGGGATAGTGCCAGGGCCATGATCGCTGCCATTACAAAATACATCCAGTCCATCCCCGCCTCATGGTAGTCAGGGCCAAGCTGGGCAAAATTCACGCACATGGATCCCGCGATCACCAGCCCCACATACAGATACAGCACGGCAAACAGGATCGTCATGCCTTTTCCGGTCTTTTTCTTTTTGTGCCGGCTCTGGGCTGTCATGCCCGCAAGCAGCGCCCGAAACCGGACCGCAACCAATGTTTTGATCATACGGTACCCTCCAGCTCCAGGAACACCTGCTCCAGAGAAGTATTGCCCCGGACATCCTCGGTGGTACCGCTGGTGACCAGCTTACCGCCCTTGATGATGGCGATCTTGTGGCACAGCTTTTCCGCCACCTCCAGAACGTGGGTGGAGAAGAAGATGGCGCCGCCTTCCTGGCAGTGGCGGTGCATGACCTGCTTCAGCTGATGGGCCGCCACAGGGTCCAGACCCACAAAGGGTTCGTCCATGATGATCAGTCTGGGCTTGTGGATCAGGGCGGCAATGAGGGCCACCTTCTGCTTCATGCCGTGGGAGCAATCAGAGATAGGCAGAGCCAGATCGTCGGTCATGCCCAGCAGCTCACCGTATTCCTTCATTCTGGCAGTCCGGTCTTCCCGGCTGACACCGTAAATATCCGCAACGAAATTTAAGTACTGAACGCCGGTGAGAAATTCATACAGGTCGGGGTTGTCCGGAACATAGGCCATATCCTGCTTGCAGCCGATAGGATCGGTGCGAACGGACTTACCATTGACAAAAATGTCGCCCTGGTCAAACTGCAGAATGCCGCAGCAGGCCTTCAGGGTGGTGGTCTTACCGGCACCGTTGTGGCCGATGAAGCCAAAGATCTCACCGGGAGCGATGTGCAGGGTCAGGTCGTCTACGGCAACCTTATCACCGTAGGTCTTGGTGTAGTGTTCAATGCGAAGCATGGGAAATCCTCCGTTTCCGTGTGTTATTTGCTTTTGATAGCCTGATTAGAGCATATTACCCTACGTCATATGCAACCCCTTACGCAGGAGGACATAAAAAAATTTTTCAAAAACCCGCAGATTGCACTCCGGAGAGGCTTTGTCACCCGGAAAGTCACCACAAGATGCTGTATATTTCCTCGGGTAAAATCCAAATATTTTGTAAAAATAATGTTTGACAAATAAAGAAAAAGCCTATATAATATCTAGGCACGACTGCGAGGAGGAGAAAAGTATGCTGTTAGGACTTTCCAAGATTATCGACTGTCCCGGTGCTGAGCTTTCCTTTTCCACCAGTGTTGATCTGAGCGATCTTTGCTATGGTGTAAGCTTCCCTGTGTCCGAGCCTGTCAAGGCTGAGGGCAAGGTAAGGAACACTGCGGGCGTTCTGATGATGACAGGTGAGATTACCACCTGTATCCATGGCACCTGCGACCGCTGCGCCGCCGACTTTGACCGGGAGATAACCTTCCCCATTGAAGTGGTTCTGGTGACGGAGATGGCCAACGAAGAGAACGAAGATGAGTGGGTATTCCCTCTGGAGGGAGACAGCGCCGATCTGGATGA
>JAXJVC010000324.1:0-1823 GCA_036308745.1 Oscillospiraceae bacterium
AATATCCGCTTCGGGCAGCCGGATGCGCCGATGGAGAAGGTGATCGAGGCGGCGAAAAAGGCCTGCTGCCACGACTTTATCGAGGCGCTGCCGGATGGGTACGAAACAGTGATCGGAGAAGGCGGCGCCAGCCTCTCCGGCGGAGAAAAGCAGCGCATTTCCATTGCGCGGGCAATGATGAAGGACGCGCCGGTCATTTTCCTCGACGAAGCCACCGCCAATGTGGATCCGGAGAACGAGAATGATCTGATGCGGGCGATCCAGGCGCTGACAGAAGAGAAGACGGTCATCATGATCGCCCACCGCCTGAAGACGGTGGAACATGCCGACCAGATCCTGGTCGTAGACCACGGAAAGATCGTGCAGCAGGGGACACACGGGAAACTGATGGAAGAGGAAGGAATCTACAGGGACTTTATCAGTGAGCGGCGCGAGGCGGCAAGCTGGAAGGTCAAAAGACAGTGTTAACTGTTAATCGGTGCTTCATCAGCGAGCGGCGGGAAGCGGCAGGCTGGAAAGTAAAAAGACAGCGGGGAGCAGGGTTATGATTTCCTGGATCGGAGAGAATTTTGCCTCAATAGTTCTTTTGCTCATTTTGGCAGCAATCGTATTTTTCCTGATAAGGAGCAAGATCAGAGAACGCAAACACGGGACGTGCAGCTGCGGCTGCGGCTGTGCAGGCTGCAGCGGCTGCGCTTCCCGGAAGAAGGAGGATGAAAAACTATGAAACTGACAGATACCAGGCCGGATCAGAATGGTGTGATCCGTAAAATCGGCGGGGATGCACACTTTATGAATCGCATCACTGCGATCGGTGTTACGGAAGGAACGGCCTTCCAGACCGTCCGCAACGACAGAAAAATGCCGGTGCTCCTGTATCTGCGGGAGACACTGATCGCTGTCAACCGCATGGATGCGGAAAGAATCGAGGTGGAAGCACAATGAAGAACAGGATCGCTCTTTTGGGACAGCCGAACTCCGGCAAATCGACCGTATTTAATGCCCTGACCGGTTCCAGGCAGCATGTGGGAAACTGGCCTGGAAAGACTGTGGAGAAAATTGACGGCTATTATACATACAAGGGCACACGCTTCACAGTGACGGATCTGCCCGGCAGTTACGGTCTTTCCGGCAATTCGGATGAGGAAGTCATCACAACGGAATTTATAAAAAGCGGGCAGGCCGACCTGGTCTGCATTCTGGTGGATGCTTCGCAGCTGGAGCGCAGCATGTATATGGCAGCGGAGTTTGCCGCCCTGGACAAACCAGCCGTCCTGCTGCTGAATATGATGGATGTGGCCAAGGCGCAGAATAAAGAGATTGATCATGAGCTGCTGCAGAAGCGGCTTGGAATTCCCGTGCTTCCATTTACGGCAGCAGACGGAAAGGGATATGCTGGGCTCAGAGCACTCTTTGCAGCGGAATTGGAGCATCCTCACAAGCTTACGTCTGTGCCGGAACTGCCGGAGGCAGCCGCCGCGTCTTCGGGCACATCCTCAGACGCGGTCCAGGCGGAAAGCGAGGCAAAATACCGGTGGATCGGAGAGATACTGGAGGGTGTGATGCGGTCAGGACAAAAGCACCATGAACTGAGCAGACGGGACAGAATCCTGCTCAGCCCTGTCCTGGGCAAATTTGCCTGCTTCGGAACGATCCTCCTGGGCTTTCTGGCGGCAATGGTCATCTGCTTCCCTCTGATGGGGGCCGGGTCCATGATCCCGCAGCTTATGAACAAACCCATAGCCAGTCTGCTGACTTCCTGGCATGTCCATCCCTGGCTGGTCTCCATCTTCAGTATTATCCTGCCCAACACACTGTATTTC
>JAXJVC010000325.1:0-5985 GCA_036308745.1 Oscillospiraceae bacterium
CCTTCTCGATCCGCACCCGGACCTTTTCCCCAGCAATGGCGTTGGGGATAAACACGGCACAGCCCTCAATATGGGCCACACCCTGTCCTTCCGAAGTGTAGTCGGTAATTACAGTTTCATAAATTTGATTTTTGATCAGCATAAAATGGTCTCCATCCCGATTTTCTGGGGCTTTAGGCCGCACTTTTCATAGAATTTCATAGCATTCTCGTTGCCGCACCAGACATTCAGCGTCACTGCGTCACAGCCAAGCTCCCGGGCGTATTCCAGCACCCGCTCATACAGCGCCCCGGCGATTCCCTGTCCCCGAAGGGTTTCCTCCACGCACAGGTCGTCGATGTAGAGCACCTTCCGGTCACACAGGACGGGATCGTTTTCCGTGATTTGCAGGATGCAGAAGGCATAGCCCACCAGTTTCCCCTCAATTTCTGCCGCCAGAATGGGACGATTAGGGTCTGTCAGCAGGGCATTCAGGGCGGCTTCATCATATTTTTGCGCTCCGGCCCGGAACAGGTCCGGCCGGATCCGGTGATGGACCTCCCCTACCTGCTGTAACAGATCAATCATGCCGGGAATGTCCCGGTCACAGGCAAACCGAATGGTCATTGTTCTCCTCCAATTAGGAATTAGAAGTGAGGAATGAGGAATTGTCCGCAGAAAACTCCTAACTCCTCATTCCGAATTCCTCACTATAATATATTATCTTACCACAAAATCCTCAATTGGTAAAGCAATGCTTGTGAAATGACAGAAAAACTGCTATGATACTCCCAAAGGATGGGATGATAATGGATTATGTAAACTGCGAGCTTTGCCCCCGGAGGTGCGGCGCGGACCGCACAGCGGGAAAAACCGGCTTCTGCCGCTGCCCCGACACAGCCCTGGTGGCGAAAGCCATGCTCCACAAGTGGGAGGAACCGGCCTTGGCCGGAGAGGGCGGCAGCGGCGCGGTGTTTTTCGGCGGCTGTACCTTAGGCTGCAAATACTGCCAAAATGCCGCCATCAGCGGCGGTCCTGTGGGTACGCCTATGGACAGCGGGAAGCTGCGGACCCTATTTGAGGAGTTGATCGCCCGGGGTGCGGAGAACATCGATCTGGTGACCCCCACCCATTTCCTGCCCACCATTCTCCCTGCCCTGGAGCCAAAACTGCCTGTGCCGGTGGTCTATAACTGCGGCGGCTACGAGCGGGCGGAAACCCTGCGATCCCTGGAGGGCAAGGTGGATATCTACCTTCCCGACCTGAAATACGCCGATGACCGGCTGGCAAAGGCTCTCTCTTCCGCACCGGACTATTTTGCCACCGCCACCGCCGCCATCCGGGAGATGGTGCGACAGGTTGGCCCGGTACAGTGGGCTGGAGACAAAGTAGCCAGGGGCGTGATCATCCGCCACCTGATCCTGCCGGGCTTTGTTGACAATTCCCTGCGGGTGCTGGACTGGATCGGAGACACCTTCGCTCCCGGAGAAGTGCTGGTGAGCCTGATGCGGCAGTACACCCCCATGGGCGGCCTGAACGCCCCTCTGGACCGCCGGGTCACCGACGAGGAATATGACGCGGTGCTCAGCTGGATGTATCTGAACGACCTGGAGGGCTTCACCCAGGAAGCCGAAGCCGCCGACCAGGGATTTATTCCGGATTTTTAACGTTTTGAATGCAAAATGTAGTGTGCAAAATGCAGAATTAAGGAAATACCATCATTCTACACTCTGCATTCTGCACTCTGAATTCTGCATTTGGACGGAAACTCTACTAAATCCCACCAAATACCAACCGCCCTGTGGAAATCCACAGGGCGGCATTTTCTTTATTTGCCTGCGATGCTCAGGCCTTCCACCAGCACGCTGGGGGAACCGAAGGAGCCCATTCCGGGCAGCTCCAGATTGCTGGCCACGGCGGTCACGTTCTTCAGCAGGTCATAGAAATTGCCTGCCACAGTGAAGGACTTGACGGCGGTGGTCTTTTTGCCGTTTTCGATCATAAAGCCTGCGCTCTGGAGGGAGAAGTCACCGGAAACCGGGTTGGCGCCTGCGTGGAGGCCGCCCAGGGAGTTGATATACACGCCGTTTCCTGCCTTTTTCAGCAGTTCCTCCTCGGTGATCTCGCCGGGAGCCAGATACATGGTAAAGGGCCGGATGCCCACAGGGGAATCGTAGCCTGCCTTGGAGGCATTGCCGGTGGTCTCCTTACCCGCCAGGTTGGCGGTCTTCAGGTTGTACAGCAGCGTTCTAAATTCACCCTTCTCGATGATCTGCTTGCAGAAGGTGGGGGAGCCCTCTGCGTCGAAGGTCCGCTGGACAGGGCTTTCGGGATGGAAGGGGTCGTCCACCAGGGTCACCGCCTGGGATGCCACAGTCTTTCCTTCTTTGTCTGCCAGCTTGCTCAGGCCCTTCTGGGCATTTTCGGCAGAGAACACACCGGAGAAGGTGGCCAGCAGATCGCTCATGGCCTCGGGGTCAAACACCACAGGATACTGACCCGTAGGAGCCACATCGCCGCCCAGCTTGCCCAGGGCAGTTTCCGCCGCTTTCTTCGTCAGGTTCTCTGTGTCGATGGTGTCCAGAGCGCCCAGCTTGATCTGGTAATCGTTGGCCATCTCCTTGCCATTGCTGACCACCGCCGCCACCACCAGACCGGCCAGGGTGGTCTCACTCCGGAGGTCCAGGCCCCGGGAATTATAGATGGCGGTAACGCTCCGCTCGGCAATGCCCTGGGTGGAACTGCCATCGATGACCGCTGGATTGGCGGCATAAATCTGCTCCTGGGTCTCCAGGACCTTGCTGATCAGCGCCTCGGTAGCAGGCATGCCGTAAGGCTCCCGCTCCAGCTTGGCATAGGACTTGCCGCCCTCTCCCAGGAACACCGGCTCCTCAGCTTCCAGTACGGAAGCATTGTCTGCCGCCCGGGCCACGATGGACGCGGCGGCTTCCTCGCTGAGCTCCTCGGTGGAGGCATAGCCCATTTTTCCGCTGACGATGCACCGGAAGCAGATACCGCCTTCGGTGGAGCTGGTGAACTGGTTGATCTCATGCTGGAAGGCAGACACGGAGGTGGACTCCGCCGCCTGATAATAAAGCTCATAATCCGCAATGCCCAGTTCCTCACAGTGGGCAATGACCAGATTTTTGAAAGTAGTAAAGTCCATGGTCTGACCTCCTTATCTGCCGCCTACCGTGATCTGGGAGACCCGGATCAGGGGCTGGCCTACGTTGGTGGGAACGCTGCCGCTGGAGGAGCCGCACATACCCTGGCCCATATCCAGATCGGTACCCACCATGTCGATGTTCTGGATGATCTCACTGCCCTTGCCCACCAGGCTGGCGCCCCGGACAGGCTCGCAGATCTTACCGTTTCGCACCATATAGCCCTCGTTGACGGCAAAGTTAAATTCACCGGTGACAGGATTCACACTGCCGCCGCCCATCTCCCTGGCGTAAAGGCCGTACTCGATGGAAGCAATGATATCCTCGTTTTTATCCTCACCGGGGGCAATATAGGTATTGGTCATCCGGGAGGTGGTGGTGTAGGCGTAGCTCTGGCGGCGGGCATTGCCGGTGGATTCCATGCCCATCCGGCGGCCGTTGAACTTGTCGATCATATAGGACTTCAGCACGCCCTTCTCAATGAGCACGTTCTTCCGGGCAGGAGTACCCTCGTCGTCGATGTTAATGGAGCCCCAGGCATTGGGGATGGTGCCGTCGTCAATGGCAGTGACCTTCTCGTTTGCGATCTTCTGGCCCAGCTTACCGGCAAACTGGCTTCTGCCGTAGGCAACGCCGCTGGCCTCCAGGGAGTGGCCGCAGGCTTCATGGAAGATGACGCCGCCAAAGCCATTGTCAATGGCAACGGGCATCACCCCTGCGGGGCAGTAACCGGCCCCGGCCATGGTAACGGCCTGCTTTGCCGCGTGGATGCCGGTGGCCCGGGGAGAGATGGT
This sequence comes from Oscillospiraceae bacterium, assembly GCA_036308745.1. Taxonomy (GTDB): domain Bacteria; phylum Bacillota; class Clostridia; order Oscillospirales; family Oscillospiraceae; genus Faecousia. Next base: position 3,938 of record JAXJVC010000325.1, read on the forward strand.
GTCGAACATCTCCAGGCCCATTCTCCGGCCGGGACGGCAGGCGCCGGTCTGGGTCTCGCCGTTCTTTTCCGCCACGGCATCAATGATCATCCGGGTGCGGATCTGGCGGTCCTGGGTGTACAGACCCTCGGTGGAGGCGATAAGAATATTGTGATCCACCCCCAGCAGCGTACCCTGGACCTGGACAATGGAAGGATCATATTCCCTGGCGGCAAAATAGCCCTCCTTCAGGATCTCCACCTTTTCCTTATTGGAAACACTGGCGGGGCAGATCTTGATGGGATGAATATCCCCAAACAGCCGCTCCTTCAAAACAATATCGAGCTGGGCGGTACCCTGGCCCAGGGCCTCGGCGGCCTTCTCGGCGCAGGCCAGCAGGCCTGCCTCGGTGGTGTCCACAGTGGTGGCCATGACACTGCGCAGGCCCTTATAGACCCGGACTGCCGCGCCGGCCACAACGGCGTCCTTGATGGAATCAACTTTGTTGGCGATCATGTTGATGGTGTGATTCAGGGTGTTTTCCGCAAAGATCTCGGCGTAGTCCGCGCCGGTGGAAACAGCCTTGCGCAAAACCCGCTGGCAGACTTCTCTGGTAATCATGGCAGTGCTCCTTTTTCTTTTGGTTTGTAACGGTATTTTATACCAAATCCGGGGAAATTACAAGATAGGAAGCGAAATTATCGTTTAACGCCTTAAGTGCCGCAGGCGCCATGGCTTCCCCGGGGGGGGACGGCATGCGGCTGCGCCGCTAAACAACAATTTCCCCTCATACTACGCCAAAAGGGCCGCGGAAATCCGCGGCCCCTGAATTTTAGTCTATCCGTCTTGCGCTTTCCTTCCATTCCAGGCATACAGGAACGGTCTCATGCTGGGCCTGACACCGGCCCTGGATGTTGTCCATCAGCAGCCGCAGGCTCCGCTGGGCCAGTTCCTCCACAGACTGACACACCGTAGCCAATTTGGGCACTGTAAAGTTGCCGATGGGCAGACCGTCAAATCCCATGACGGACACATCCTCCGGCACCCGCTTCCCCGCTTCCTGCAGGGCGCGGATGGCGCCGATGGCCATCACATCGGACATAGCAAACAGGGCGGTAAACTCCCGGTTTCTGGCCAGCAGCTCCTTGGCCGCCCGGTAGCCATCGGCATAGGAGAATCGGGCTGACTGATAATCAAGCGTCTCGTGAAAGGGGATGCCGTGGCTCCGAAATGCCTCCACACAGCCCTGGTAACGGAGTCTGGTGGTATCGGATACCGATTGGTCACCGCCCACCACTGCGATCTTACGGTGGCCAAGGCTCATCAAGTGGTCGATGGCCATCCGGGCCGCCAGGGCATCATCGGAGGTGACGCTGGACAGGTTGGAGAAGGGAAGTGCGGAAGCATCATTGGTGACCAGCACACAGGGCAAGGAAATTTTATCAAAATCCGCCAAAAAATGCGCCTGGTTGCCTCCCAGGAACAGCACACCCTGGGGCTTCTTCTCCCGGCACAGCTGGACCGCCCGGCGGACCTCGTTGTCATTTTCGTCGATGTAGTCCACCACCAGAGGATAACCGGTGCGGGCAATCCGGGTCTGGAATGCCTCCACCAGGTTGGCAAAAAGCTCGTTGGACGTACCCTTCACCACCACCAGGATAGCAGTACCCTGATGCTGCTTGAGCTGCTTGGCATTGGCATTGAGCTGGAACCCCACATCATCAGCGGCCTTGAGAATGACTTCCCTTGCCTTGGTGCTGACATTGGGCTGGTTGTTCAGTACCCGGGAAATCGTCCCCACGGAATAACCGGTCTGGGCGGAAAGATCTTTAATGGTCATAAATTGGACCCCTTGTTTCGTAATTGTGGTCATTATATACCATCAAGTTGACTATTTCAACTATTTAATGGTAAATTCTACACAATTTCGGTACATATTTCAGCCTAATTTTTACCATTTGTTCCTTTTTATCTACAAACACGCACTTTTCACCGGGCAAAAAAAGCCGCCGTCCCGAAGGACGGCGGCACAAGCGCTATGTTCCGCTGAGATTACAGCAGGGTGGAGA
>JAXJVC010000326.1:0-1741 GCA_036308745.1 Oscillospiraceae bacterium
GTCGATGGGCTGGAAGCCATTCTGGGGCAGTGCCCTCCATAAGGCTTTGCTGTAAGGGTGCCGCAAAGCATCGGGGCCGATTTTGAAATCCTTCACAGGGGCAGTCTCCACCGTAGTGCCTGCGTAGAAAACTGCCACACGGTCTGCAAACTCAAAGGCCAGGTCAATATCATGGGTAATGAGGATGACTGCCTTACCCTCGTTTGCCATTTCCCGGAACATCTGCAGAGCTTCCATTGCCTGGCCCAGGCTCATGCCGGGAGTGGGTTCGTCGGCAATAATCAGCTGGGCATCGGTAATCAGCGCTGTGGATACCAGCACCCGCCGAGCCATACCGCCGGAAAGCTGGAAAGGATAGAGATTTTCTGTTTTCTCAGGAAGTGCGAATCTCTTGAAGAGGCCTCTTCTTTTTTCTGTGGGATAAGGTTTCTTATGTCCGTCCGCCTGCTTACCCACCTTCATCAGAGGGTCAAGAAAAGCAACGCTCTGGGGAACCAGTGCAATTTCACTGCCCCGCAGGGTTTCCTGCATCTGAGGGGTCAATTCCTTGCCTTTGTAGTGCAGATGGCCCCTTACAGTGGCATTACCCGGGAGGATACCCAGGATGGCAGATGCCAGCAGGCTCTTACCGGAACCGGAGGAACCGGCCACTGCCACAATCTCACCGGGACGGACTGTTAAATGTAAATTGGAAATAACCTGCAGATCTTTCTGTTCCAGTGTGCCGTCGTACATCCGGAAGGAAACACTGAGGTCATGGATTTCCAATAAGGTTTCGTTTTTCTGTTCCATAGTTATTACTCCTGTGCGCTGTAAGGATCCAGAATCATCCGCAGATTATCACCCAGTTTATCCACCAGCAGAACGATCATCAGCAGCGTCAGTCCCGGGAAGACCGCAGGCCACCAGAGTCCGGCAGATAAGTAGTTCATGCTTTCTGCCAGTATGATGCCGATGGCAGGCTGGTCTGGGGGAAGGCCATAGCCCAGGAAGGAAATGGCCGCCTCATGCAAAATAGCATGGGGGAACATCAACACCAATCCCACGAAGAACTGGGGCACCAGATGGGGCAGCAGATGATTTACCAGGATCCATCCGCTGGACTTGCCAAGTTTTCGGGAAACGGCCACATACTGTTGGCTTCGAAGCTGCATCACTTCTGCACGGATCAGTCGGGCCAGACTGCACCAGTGGGTGGCTGCCACACCGATCAGCAGGCCCTTCAGTCCTCTGCCAAAGGCAACGGAAATCAGCATAATCAGCACCATGTGGGGTACACCCATCATCAGATCGATGACCCAATTGATAAAGCTATCCATTCTCCTGGAACCGGTAGCCGCTGCAATGCCTACAAAGACGGCTATCACAGCACTGATCACAGATGCAATCAAACCTACCGTCATACTGACGGACAGACCTTTCAGCGTCCGGAAGAACAGATCCCGTCCCAGTGCATCCGTTCCGAAAAAGTGCTCCAGGGATGGCGGAAGTCTTGTACTGCGGATACTGGGTGCGGTCAGTTCCTCCGGCAGCATCACACCGGCGATATAGATGGCAAGAAACAGCAGTGACAAAACCCCTGACAGAACCACGACCCGGGTTCGTCTGTTCCATTTTTTCATTGGGACACCTCCCGGATCTGAGGATCAATGATACCATAAAGCAGGTTGGCGATCATATTGCCGACACATACAAATAAGGCAGAAAACAGTGTCACTCCCAGAAGCAACGGCACATCGCA
>JAXJVC010000327.1:0-8610 GCA_036308745.1 Oscillospiraceae bacterium
CACTGGGGGGAGACTTCGTGGAGACGGCCCAGCTTTTCTCCAAGGAGATCGAGAACAATGTGGACAATGTGGAGGCCATCCTGGACGCGGCCTATGCCCATCCGGCCTTTACGGACGATAAGCTGCTGGGAATGCTGTTGGGATAAAGGCTATCGCAGTGCGAAGATCCCTCGGCTTCATTTCATTCCGCTCGGGATGACATTCTGTTTACAATCTATCTATTTACTTTTAGCGGAAAGAATGGTATAATCCGTGGGTAGAATGGAAAAGGAGGCGTTATTTTGCACCGTTTTCTGGATGAACTGAAAGATTTTACAAAGAAATGCGACTGGGTGCTGCTGATCCTGTGCCTGATCGTTTCCGGCTTTGGCCTGGTGTGTATGGCCAGCGCTACCAATGCTGATAAATTTGACGGCAATCTGCGTTACATTTTGATCCAGACTGCTGCTATCATGCTGGGTGTGCTTGCTTTTGCTGTCGTCTCCTCCATCGACGTGGAGTTTATGTCGGAGCACCGGGGTGTCCTGGTGGTATTTAACACCCTACTGTTGCTGATGCTGATCCCTTTCGGCACCGATAATAACACCGGTAACCGAAGCTGGCTGGATATCCCCTTGATGCCGGTTATGATTCAGCCTGCGGAGATCTGCAAAATCACCTATGTCATTATCATGGCTTCGGTCATGTCTTCCCACCAGAACCGGATATCCCATCCGGTGTCTGTGTTCCACATGGTGTTTCACCTGGGCCTGCTGGTTGGCCTGAACATGGTGCTTTCCTCTGACGCAGGCGTTTCTCTGATCTTCGTGTTTATCTTCGTGGGTATGGCCTTTGCCGGCGGCGTCAGCCTTTGGTGGTTTGCTCTGGCAGGCGGCCTGATCGCAGTGGCGCTGCCCTTTATCTGGCCGCTGCTGGGTGAATATCAGCAGGAGCGTATCCTGATCCTGATCGATCCCACCTTCGATGCCCAGGGTATCGGCGCCCGATACCACAGTAAGATTAACCTCCAGTCTCTTACCGGCGGTGGTCTGACGGGCCAGGGCCTGTTCAACGGCAACCGTACCCAGGGCGGCAACCTGTTCGCTCAGCACACGGACTACATTTTCTCCTCCATCGGTGAGGAACTGGGTTTCCTGGGCTGCCTTTTGATCATGCTCATGGAGCTGGCCATCATTGCCCGGTGCATTTACGTAGGCATGCGCTGCCAGGACTATATGCGCCGCCTGATCTGCTTTGGTGCCGCTTCGGCCCTGATGTTCCAGGTGATGATCAACACCGGCATGTGCATCGGCGTCATGCCTGTTATCGGTCTGACTCTGCCCCTGATCAGCTATGGCGGTTCTTCCATCGTTACCATCTTTGCAATGCTGGGGCTTGTGTCCGGCGCCTACGCCCGACCGCAAAGCCTGAGCCATGAACGCTATGTGCAGCCTGTCCGGATTTATCGATAATGCCGTACGCCGGCCACCCAGTTGGGTGGCCGGCGTTTTTGTACCGCACAAGAATTTGCTGTTTTTGGACGAGTTGCCCTTTTCGGTACAACCGGGTCAGCATTTGGCATAGGGTATGAAGGGGGAATGCATATGACGACCAAGCAAAAACAGTGCCTGCTGGCCTATTTGGGTCACTACAGCGGGGCAATCGATGGAATCTGGGGGAACCGGTCCCGGGCGGCAACGGAGGAATTCCAGCGCCGCCAGGGGCTTCCTGTGTCCGGGACCTTTGAGGAAGCTACCCGAAAAAAGATCCTGGAGATCATCGCAAAGGAACAGGTGCAAGAATCCTGGTGGGAGGAGATCCAATACTTTGAACCCGGGGAATTTGCCTGTAAATGCGGAGGCTTCTGTGATGGGGTGCCGACGCAAATGGAAGAGAAGCTGATTCGGGCGGCGGACCGGGTCCGGGCCTGCCTGGGGGCGCCTGCCACCGTATCCAGCGGCCTGCGGTGCCGCCAGCACAATACCAACGTGGGCGGCGTATCCAACAGCCGGCATCTCAGCGGCAAGGCCATGGATTTCTGCGTGGCGGGCAAGACTGCCGAGGAAGTGCTGGCGGTGGTACGGCAGCAGAAAGAGATCCGGTACGCCTACGCCATAGATGGAAGGTTTGTACATATGGACGTACTGTAAAAGGGAATGCGCCGATGCTCGAATCTGAGCATCGGCGCATTTTTTTATAATTTTCGTTTCAGCAGTTTGGAATAGCCCTTTCCGTACTGCACGCATCGGGAGACCCGGCTCAAGGTGGCGGAGGAGATATCCGCCTGGGACATGACCTGGTTGTAGGTATTGCCCTCCATCAGGAGCTTGGCGGCGTAGATCCGCTCTGCCATGTTGTCGATTTCCTTGCGGGTGCAAAGATCATCGAACAGGGCCCGGATGTCGGCAGGATCGCTGATGCCGGCGATCAGGGTATACAATTCTTCCTTCTTATGGTGGTTGTCGGTTTGCTCCATAACGCTGCCTCCGTTAGTAATTCTGCTGTGCGCCCCGGATGAAGCTGCGGGTCTTCTCGCTTCTGGGGTAGTCAAACACTTCCTCGGGGGTACCCATTTCTTCGATGACACCGTCTGCCATGTAGATCACCACATCGGCGACGCTTTTTGCAAATTCCATTTCGTGGGTGACCACGATCATGGTATTGTCTTTGTCCTTCAGTCCCCGGATGACCCGCAGGACTTCGCCGGTCAGCTCCGGATCAAGGGCACTGGTGGGCTCGTCAAAGCACAGCACCTGGGGGTGCAGGGCCAATGCCCGGGCGATGGCTACCCGCTGCTGCTGGCCGCCGGAAAGCTGATGAGGGTAGCTGTCCTTCTTCTGGGACAGACCCACCTGCTCCAGAAGCCGCAGGGCGTTTTCCTTGTTCTTCTGGGGGTCGCCCTGTTTCAAAAGGTTAGGTGCCAGGGTGATATTTTCCAGGACGGTATACTGGGGGAACAGATTGAAATTCTGGAACACCAGACCGAAATGCAGCCGGTTCTGGCGAATCTGCTCCTCGGAAAGATGACTTCCGGTGAGGCACTGGCCGTTTACCTTGATCTCGCCCTCATCGGGGGTCTCCAGAAAATTCAGGCACCGCAGCAGGGTAGTCTTACCACTGCCGGAGGAGCCGATAATAGCCAACACCTGGCCACGCTCCAGGGAAAAGCTGACGCCCTTGAGGACATCGGTGGCGCCGAAGCCCTTTTTTAAGTTGTTTACTTCCAAAATTGCCATGGCTTAACCTCTGAAATAGTTCAGTTTTTTCTCCAGCTTGCCGAAGAGAATGGTCAGCAGGCCGCTGAAGATCAGATAGAACGCGCCGGTGTAGAACAGCGGCCAGATCAGGCCCTTCTTGATGAAGGCTTCGCCGGCCCAGATGATCTCGTAAATGCCGATGATCCGGGCCAGGGAAGTGTCCTTGACCAGGGTGATGATCTCGTTGCTCATGGGAGCCAGGATCCGTTTGATGACCTGCAGCAGGACTACCTTAAAGAAAATCTGCTGCTTGGTCATGCCCAGGACCTGTCCCGCTTCATATTGCCCCTTGGAGATGCTTTCAATACCGCCCCGGTAGATCTCGGAGAAGTAGCAGGCATAGTTGATGGAGAAGGCGATAATGGTGGCGGTGAACCGGGGGAGACTGGGCAGATCGAACATCAGGCCGGGGCCGTAGAATACGATGATGAGCTGCAGCATCAGGGGCGTGCCGCGGATGATCCAGACAAAACCACGGATCAGGGCCTTCAGGGGGCGGAAACGGCTCATGGAACCGAAGGAGATCACCAGGCCCAGGGGCAGGGAAAAGACCAGGGTCAGAAGAAACACCTTCAGGGTCTCCCAAAATCCGGCCAGCAGCTGTAAGGTTACCGGAAGGAACATAGCTGTTACCTCATTTATCTCTAAAAAATTTACAGGGGAGGGCTCTTACCCTCCCCTGATGCATACTTTATCAAATCATTCCGCTAAAGTCAAGCTGTACTTGTCAGCCAGTGCCTGCAGGGTGCCGTCAGCGATCAGCTTGTCCATGAAGGCGTTGAACTTGGCGGTGACATCGGACTCCTTGCGGAAACCAACGCCGTATTCTTCGCTGGTCAGGCTGATGCCTGCAGCCAGGTCAGCATAGCTGGTGCCTTCGCCGGTCATGGCGTTGGCCATGGTGATATCAATGACGCAGGCATCGGAGGTACCGGCGGCGACTTCCATCAGGGCGGCGGCCTGGTCCTGGACCAGGATCAGATTGGTGACGCCAAGGGCAGCGGCGGCATCCTGACCGGCGGAGCCGTTTTCAACGGCGATGGTGAGGTCCATCAGGCTTTCCTGATCGGCATAGTTGGCGACCACATCGGCCTTCATAACCAGCACCTGGGCGTTGACGACGTAGGCATCGGAGCAGCTGGTGTTCAGCAGGACTTCCTCGGTGATGGTCATGCCGTTCCAGATGACGTCGATCTGATTGGTTTCCAGCTCCAGGAACTTCTTGCCCCAGTCGGAGATGACGTAGAACTCACATTCCACACCCAGCTCCTCGGCAAACAGCCGGGCGAACTCAGCGTCGAAGCCGGTCCATTCACCGTTCTCGTCCTTGTAGTCCATGGGAGCGTAGTCGGTGATACCCACCACCAGCTTGCCCTTGTCCTGGATGTAAGCCAGGTCGGAATCGTTGGAAGCGGCACCACAGCCTGCAAAGAGGGTCAGGGTCAGAACCGTGACCAGCAGCATAGCGATAAACTTTTTCATAATGACAGATCCTTTCTATATGTGCGGTTGGTTGATTGATAACCGGATTATACTTTAACAAACTAAAGTTGTAAAGTATAATTTTGGGGTTTCGACCATTTTTGTCGCTATGCACAGAAAGGATGGGGAAGGGGGATCGACGTTTGTTGCACTAGCCAGTGTAGGGCAAGCCACCCTACAGGGAGACGCGCAATGGGCAATAAACGAGCCCCGCCGGGATTCCGGCGGGGCGGGATGTCAGTTTTCCAGGTCCATTACCGTGCCGATAAAGAAAGGCAGGTTTTGCTCGCAGTCGATGAGCATATACACAAAGGGACGGTCCAGGTTCACTTCCCGGTAATCCTGAATTAGCGCGGCACCGCATACGATTTCTACTACTGTGGCAGCACCGGCTTTGGTGCCCTGCTCGGCAACAGAAAGGTAGGTCTTGTGCAGGATCTTGCCAATGAAAATATTCCCGTCTTTCGAGTTGCCCAGGCGGGTAAAGTCTGCCAGCGCAGGGTCAAAGGCATCGGTCATGCCCATGTCAATCAGAATTTCGATCATATCCAGATCGTATTCCGTTTCAAATTTGGGAAGCATGGCGTAGGTGGTGATCTGTTCGGGATCTTCCAGCAGCTCCTGCAGATGCTCTCCGGTGAGGGAGGAAACATAGTCAGCCACGCTGACGCCTTCCCTGGGCAGCAAGGCAACGAAAGCATAGTCCCGGCCGGCGTAGTATTTCAGAAAGCCTGTGGCGTTTTCATCTTCCAGATAGAGGGATTCCTTGGAGGACATAAATTCTGCACTCTGCTGTGTGCCGTCAGCGGCGGTGAAGGTGCCTTCCCAAATCTGGGTCTCGTCGTAGATATCCTCCCACTCAGCCTCAAAGGCCAGGGCGTTGATCAGGTACATCAGGGTCTGGGGTTCCACCTTGTCTACCAGCTTGGGAATGGTGCCACCGGTCTTTTCCCGGACCCAGGTGTTGATGGCCTCTGGGGTGGTGTGGTCCATGGGGGTCCTGAAAATGTCCGACTGGAAGAAATCGGCGTTGGTCTCCAGGAATTCCGGGCAGATCTCCAGAGACGGGGCGTCCTTGAACCAGATGGAATTTGCCAGCTTCAGGCTGTCTGCCTGGCCGTCCAGAAAGCTGTAGAGGTAGGCGTTCCAATCAGAAATTGGCGCGCCCAGGGTTTCCTCCATCTGGGACAGGGTGTTGCATTCGGCACCGTTTGTGGTCATGGCAAGGGCAGAGAGGACCGACAGAGGGGAAACAAGGGTATTTTTGCCCTCCTCCAGACTCTTTTGGAACAGACGCAGGGCAAAGTCCGTGGCCTGGGTGGTGCAGTCCGGTGTTTCCGCCAGGCAGATCACCCGGTCGGGGACATCCTCCATCAGGTTTTCCGTCCCGGCAGAAGCAGGGGCGCAGCCGCCCAGAAGCAGGGCAAAAACCAGGGTGAAAGCGGTCAGTTTTTTCATAACAATATCTCCTTTGGCAGTCATCCCGACCAAGGCGAAGCCGCGTGGAGGGATCTTCGCAGTATCGTAACTGCATAGCAGGTTTTTGGTGCGAAGATCCCTCGGCTCACTTCGTTCCCTCGGGATGACAGCGATTATTCCGTTTCTTCCGGCACCGCATAAGGCTCGGGAAGGATTTCAATGGCATCGGTCTCGTTTATCAGGCCTTTTTCAATCTCAATAACGAACAGCCACTGCATAGGATCAGAAGTGCGGTCCTCCTGCTGATAGTGGGCGGTGAAGCTTAGCTCCCACTTGCCGTCTTGCTGGCGGTTCAGATAATAGGGCTCGTGGTACACATAGCCGTATTCTTCCTCCAGCATCACAAGGATCAGGTCATGGGCCTGGAAGAAGTCCGCTTCTAATTCTGCATAGCCTGCCTCGAAGCTGTCGATGACATAGAAGTCCCGGTGTTCCGCGTACCAGCCGTCCAGCTCCTCCCGGGAACGGATCAGGGTGGAATAGGGATATTCCATGCCCTCCTTATGGCCCGGGGCGGGGCTGAAGCCGGAACTGCCGCCGATATAGAATTCGTCCGGTGCGCCGGAGGTGGCGGCGGGTTCCGGGGGGCGGTCTCCTTCGGCAGGAGCCTTGGGCGCGCCGTCATTTACCGATTCCTGGGGGGCGCAGGTACCAGGGGACGATGGGAGTCCCAGGCTGACTTGATCCATTGCCGATTCCATCTGGGCGGCAGCATCGGAGGACGGCCCCTGATAGAGCCCCAGCCACCAGACGGAGCAGCAGATCAGGGCAAGGCAGGCGGCCATGGCGGCATAACGGCGCCAGGGGATGATACGCTTTTGGGATGAAGTGCGGTATTTATCCGCAGCCGTAATGAGATCTCCCGGTAGGAGGGTCAGGGCATCGTGAAACTGTTCGGCGTTCATAGGTCAAACCCCTCCTTGATCAGATAGTCTTTCAGCCCCTGTCGGGCCCGGTACAGCACGGTCTTCGCCCGGCTCTCTGTCATGCCGCAGTAGGCGGCCACCTCTTTCAACGGGTCCAAAAAGTAGTACCGGCCGATAAAGGCATTGCGGACATCCTCGCTCTGGAGTCGCAGGTAGATGCCGATGGCATCCGCCAGCAGCTTGCAGTTCACAGTCTCCTCGGTGGTATTGCCTCCGGATACACAGTCGCCCAGCTCGCTGAGGGAGATGGCGTATTCCGAACCCTTCCGCTTTTCCCGGTTGCGGCGGCGGAATACATCGATGGACAGGCGGCGGGTGATTTTGGCAAGGTATGTAGACAGCACCGACGGCCTGTGGGGCGGCATGGAATTCCAGGCCGCGAGATAGGTATCGTTGACACTTTCCCGACTGTCCTCGTAGTCCGACAGAATATTATAGGCGATCTTGGTCAGATAGCAGTGGTATTTGGTTTCCGTTTCCCGTATGGCCGCTTCATTGCGGTCCCAGTACAGGGAAACGATCTGTTCGTCCTCCATGGAGATGCCTCCTTTCTATCTGTATACTCGCTATAATTAGAGATTGGTTGCAAAAAACTTTGTAGGGGAGGGCCTTGCCTCTCCTGCAAATGTATTGAAAAGTTTATAAAACCCGCGCCGGGGTTCCGGCGCGGGTTTAGAGGTTGTTATTCTTCCACCAGCGCAATGTGGACGGTGTCCAACTGGGACTGGTCCACGGCGGTGGGGGCGCCCATCATCAGGTCCTGGGCAGTCTTGTTCATGGGGAAGGTGATGACTTCCCGGATGCTCTCCTCACCGGTCAGCAGCATGATCAGACGGTCAACGCCGGGGGCAGCGCCTGCGTGGGGAGGTGCGCCGTAGGTGAAGGCGTTGTACATGGCGGGGAACTTGGCCTTAACGTCCTCCTCGCCCAGACCGACCATCTGGAAGGCCTTGACCATGATCTCGGGGTCATGGTTCCGGACAGCGCCGGAGGCGGATTCATAGCCGTTGACAACCAGGTCATACTGGTTGGCGTTGATGGCCAGCAGCTTTTCGATATCACCCTCGGCATCCAGCAGAGTCTGCATGCCGCCCTGGGGCATGGAGAAGGGGTTGTGGCAGAATTCCAGCTGGCCAGATTCCTCGCCCATCTCATACATGGGGAAGTCCACGATCCAGCAGATGGCGTACTGCTCCTCGTCGAAGTGGCCGGGGACACGCTTGCCCAGCATAGTACGGATCACGCCTGCGGTCTTCTGGGCGGCGGCCTTCTTGCCGGCGGCCATGCACACGAAGGAGCCGGGCTTCAGGTTCAGCTTGGCGGTCAGGGCACCGGCGCAGTCCTGCAGGAACTTGCTTACGCCGCCGGTGAGGTTGCCGTTCTCGTCTACCTTCACCCAGCAGGCCTTGTTGCCGGTCTGGACTTCTACGTCGGCCAGCAGCTTGTCAATCCACTTACGGGCCTGGGTGAAGTTATCCACAGCCACG
>JAXJVC010000328.1:0-1685 GCA_036308745.1 Oscillospiraceae bacterium
GCCGCAGATTCGGCGGGAAGGGCTACTACATAGCCCTGATCCTGTGCGCGGCTGCAATCGGGATCACCGGCTATCTGTACCAGAAAAACGCTGATCAGGAGGAGGTTGTTCTCCAGGAGACCCTGGGGGAGGACATCCTTGTAGGAACCATGGCCACGGAGGAGAATATCCCCGTCCTGGCCACCCAGCCCCAGACGGAGGGGACCACCGAGGCAACTACCGAGGCCACCAAGCCTCCGAAAAAAAGCCTGAAAACCAGTTCCCCCGTATCCGGGGAGGAGGTCTACGGCTACTCCATGGAGGCTCTGAGCTACAACCAGACCACCCGGGACTGGCGGGTCCACAACGGTGTGGACATTGCCGCCGCGGAGGGCACGGAGGTCTGTGCCGCTGCCGACGGAGAGGTCTACACCGTCTATGAGGACGATTCCATGGGCTATACCGTGGTGATCCGCCATGAGGGTGGCTACACCACCAAATATTCCAGCCTGAGCCAGGAGGTGCTGGTGAAGGCCGGAGATCAGGTGACAATGGGCCAGGCCATCGGCTATGTGGGCGACACCGCTCTGGTAGAGACCACCCTGGGCTCCCATGTCCACTTCAGTGTCACCTTCCAGGATTCCCCCATGGATCCGGAGGAATTCCTGGCAATGGAATAACGCGAAAACTTCTTCTCTTCTTTCCTCTTTATGTTTGGGCCGCCGGAATACCGGCGGCCTGCTTTTTCGATAGGTAATTTGTTTGCAGCCGCCCTACAGTAGCAGGTGCGGGAAATCGACCATTTCGCAGCAAAAGTGCATCTTCCGGCTGTCTGCTTTCAGGAATTGCGCTTTTGATTTCTGCATGATATAATACAAAAAATACGGTTTGGAGGAGAGAACATGGTAAGAGAACTGGTCCATGATCCTATTTTGCTTGCAAGAAAATCCGTGCCGGCGGGGGTAGAGGATCTGGAAACGGCCCGGGACCTGCTGGATACCCTGACAGCCCATAAGGAGGGCTGCGTGGGCATGGCGGCGAATATGATTGGCGTATATAAGCGGATCATCGTGTTCGACAACGAAGGTACATATATGACCATGCTGAACCCGGAGATTTTGTCCTGCGCCGGGGTCTATGAGACGGAGGAAGGCTGCCTGTCCCTGCTGGGCGGGCCGCGGAAAACCAAGCGGTTCCAGAAGATCAAGGTGCGCTATCAGAATCTGCAGCTCCAGACCCGGATTAAGACCTTCTCCGGCTGGACGGCCCAGATCATTCAGCATGAGATCGACCATTGTAACGGAATTCTGATTTAAGGAGGGACAGCATGATTTTTCTGATCCCGGGGGCATCCCATACAGGCAAGACCCTTCTGGCCCAGCGGCTGCTGGAAACATACCACTACCCTTATTTATCCATAGACCATCTGAAAATGGGCCTGATCCGCAGTGGGCAGACCGATCTTACGGCCTGTGACGATGAAAAACTGACGGACTATCTCTGGCCCATCGTCCGGGAAATGGTGAAGACCGCCATTGAAAATAACCAGAATCTCATTGTGGAGGGCTGCTACATTCCCTTTCACTGGCAGCAGGATTTCGAGGAGGATTATCTCAGGCTTATTCGCTGCCGGTGGCTGATCATGTCCCGGGAATATATCGAAAACCATTTCGGGGAAATCCGGGACCAGGCCAATGCCATTGAAC
>JAXJVC010000329.1:0-2735 GCA_036308745.1 Oscillospiraceae bacterium
TTCACCCTGGCTCTGGACGCTCTGAAGGCCAGCCTCACCGGCGCGGAGAAGACCGTCATCCTGGACGCCAACTCCGAACTGGCCCGGATTTTGATGGGCGCAAAGTAACACCGCAAAAAGAGCTTGCCCGGCTGGGCAAGCTCTTTTTCACACATTCTGCATTCTGCATTCACTTCCAAAGTCCGTCGGGATATTTCCCCTCTTCGGTCATGGCCTTCAGAGCTGCCACCACCATCGGCTTGTCGGCAGCGTAGGTCACGCCGTACCACTTATCCGGGGAGGTCAGCACCCGGACAGTCGCCTTCTTCTCCCGCAGCAGGTCGTCCACTGCCAAGGGAAGGAAATACTCGCCCTTGATGGGATTCTCCACCAGTGCTTTGTCCAGAAAAGCGGGGAACCGGGCCTCCAGCTCCTCCAGGAAACTGGGGAGATATCCCCACATATTCATGGACACCGTAGTGTCAGCGGCCAGATCCACCCACTTTTCGCCGTCAATGGTGAAGTGGATGCCGCCCTCGTACTTTTCAATCCGGGTCCGCTCGTCGATCTTCGCCAGGTATCCATTGTCGTCGGTGACGCAGACGCCCCGGGCCACACTGCCGTTGTCGGTGACAGTCTTGCCCAGCTCGAAGCCAACCATGCAGTAGCCATAGGGATCCTGATTGGTGGAAAGATAGTCGTAGTTCACCTTGAACGCAGACTTACCGTAGTAATCGTCGGCGTTGATCACCGCAAAGGGCGCGTCACCGATCACATCCTTGGCGCAGAGCACCGCGTGGCAGGTGCCCCAAGGTTTGGTGCGTCCCTCAGGAACGGCATAGCCCTCCGGAAGCTTGTCCAGCTCCTGATAGGCATAGCGGATCTCCATGGGGCTCTTTTCCAGCCGGGCGCCCACAGTCTCCATAAAGTCCTTTTTGATGGCATCCTTAATAATGATGACGCAGGTACGGAAGCCTGCTTCGTAAGCATCATAAATGGAGTAGTCCAGGATCGCCTCACCGCAGCTGCCCACGGGATCGATCTGCTTCAGACCACCATAACGGCTGCCCATACCGGCGGCCATGACAACAAGAACAGGATTGTTCGCCATTCGGATCATCTCCTTGTGTTTGATATAAGGGCATTATAGTACCCTTTCCAAAGGAAAGCAAGTGACAGGACAGATATTTGTGCATATTTACCCCAACTGTGCCGCGTCCAGATAAATGCTGTCGCCCTTCAGTCTGTCCCAGGTAAATTCCTTCGCCAGTTCCCGGGTGGAAACGGCGCATTTCTGATCAATCAGGCCGCCTGCGTAAGCCAGGGTTCCGATGAGCTGTTCCGGGGTGACACGCTTACGCAGCTCCCCCAGGTCCAGGTCCTTATCCCGCTTACTCAGCCGCCGTCCGTCAGGAGCCAGCAGCATAGGCACATGGCCGTACTCCGGGTGGGGGAAGCCAAACAATTCCTGTAAATACATCTGCCTGGGCGCGGAGCTGAGCAGGTCCATGCCCCGGACCACCTCTGTGACCCCGGCTTCGCCGTCGTCCACCGTCACCGCAAGCTGGTAAACATACACCCCATCTGCCCGCCGGACCACCATATCGCCGCAGTCTGTGGCAAGATCCAGCCCGTAATGGCCCTGGACCTTATCCTCCAGCTCCCATAGCTTTTCCGGGACCTTCACCCGCCAGGCAGGCTTGCGCCCAAAGGCATCTCTCTGAGCCTGGGTCAAGTCCCGGCAGGTGCCGGGGTAGACGTAAGTGCCGTCGGAAAGATGGGGGGCGTTGACCCCATGGAGCTGGCTCCGGGTGCAGTAGCAGGGATATAAAAGCCCCATTTCCCGGAGTTTTTCAAAATAAACGTCATAAACCCCGCTTCTCTGGCTTTGAGGCGGCGTTTCCCGGTCGTAGTCCAGGCCCAGCCAGGCAAGATCCTGGCGCAGAACTTCGGCATATTCCCCGCTGGTCCGCTGGGTATCCAGATCCTCCATCCGCAGGACCATTTCCCCGTTCCGGGACCGAACGGATAGCCAGGCCACCAATGCCGCGAACACGTTTCCCAAATGCATCCGCCCCGAGGGCGTTGGGGCGAATCGGCCTACCACTTCCATCACAGCAGCATCATCGCCCACCAGGCCGCAATGGCCAGGATGCCGATGGTCTCCAAGATCGCCAGAAAAACCAAGCCGCCTACACCCTTTTCCTTCTTTTTACCCTTCTTCCGGGCATCCTCGCGGTAAAGCACAGCGTCGTCATCCAGTTCATCGTCAGTCTCCTGGTAGTCAAAAACAGGCCGGGACTGCCGTTTGCCATAGCTGTTGGCAAAATTTCGCACAGGGGTCTCCTCTTCGGCAAATTCCGCCAGCAGAGCATCGATGCTGTCCTCTTCCTCGTAATCATCCAGCAGGTCCTGAATATCGCTCAGGTCATCCCATTCCTCTTCCTCTGCAGCCAGCAGTTCCTCCTGTATCCGCTGCAGCTCCTTCTTGGGATCATCAAACATGCTATCCCCTCCTTTGTGCTTGTATTCTACCCGAAAACTGTGGGAAAGTAAAGAGAAATAGCAGGGCTTTTCTGCTTCCCCAGTAATTCCCCTACAGGCATAAAAACTCCCGCTCCGATTTGGAGCGGGAGTTTGGAAATGCAATTACTGCTGAGCCATTTCCTTCAGAGCGTCCTTGCGGCTGAAGTTGGCGCGGCCCTTCTCGTCGAAGCCCATGAACTTGACCCAGGTCATGTCGCCCAGGTTCAGAA
>JAXJVC010000330.1:0-20480 GCA_036308745.1 Oscillospiraceae bacterium
AAAAAGCCCTCCTGGTGGGATGAGTTTATTGCCTTTGCCGTGAAGGGCAACGCCATGGCCCTGGCTGTTGGTACCATCATCGGTGCAGCCTTCTCCACCATCACCAAGAGCCTGACCGACGACATCATCATGCCGATTATTGCCATTTTCATGGGCGGCATCGATTTCTCTGAGATGAAGATCGTCCTGCCCCGGCTGTTTGGCGACCCCGTGCTGGATGAGGCCGGCAACGAGATCCTGAACACCCTGAACTACGGCAACTTCATCTCCGCCGTTATCAATTTCGCCATCCTGGCTCTGGTGGTGTTCTTCCTGGTGAAGGGCCTGAACAAGATGGCTGAGATCGGCAAGAAGAAGGAAGCGGAAGCTGCTGCCGAGGAGCCTGCCGCACCTCCCGCACCCAGTGCCGAAGAAGTCCTGCTCACCGAGATCCGGGACCTGCTGAAGAAAAAATAATCCCCAAAACGAGAGAGCATCTGCTCTCTCGTTTTGCATCCTTGGGCTGTGCAGCAATCCTAACAATTATCTAAGTGAAATTTTGTATATGTTGCTTGACACGAACTTAGTATATGGATATAATCAACTTGGAAAAAAATATTACGAAATGAGAAAAACCTATGCATATGAAGAAAATTCTGGCTGCTCTGCTGGCACTGATTATGGTCATGTCCATGGCTGCCTGCGGCGGCGACAAGCAGGCCGAACCCACCACTGAGCCTGTCGAGACCACCGCTGCCACTGAAGCAACGGAGGAAACCACCGAGGCTACCGAGGAGGCCACCGAGGCCATCGAGGAAACCAAGGCCGCACCTGTGGAATACAACCCTGTCGATTTCAAGGTCACCCTGACTGAGGTGGGCCCCCTTAAGGAAGAAATCGGCTATTTTGATGATCTGCCCCTGAACTACACCAAGGATGGGGATGACTATCTCTACAGCCTGCTCTCCCACGAAGGCGAAGACCTGCTGGGCAAGACCTACCACAACTACAATTATCTGGGCAACGGCCTGGCCGCAGCCTACGACTACAGCGGCGAAAAGCCCGCCTGCGAGCTGGTCAATGTGGAAACCGGCGAGATCCTGCTGTCCGATGGCGCTGCAAAGGTGGAGAAGATCAGCGACCGCTTCTTCTATGTGATCTATGCCACCGAAGTGACCGAGAACGAGGATGAGTGCTTCATCTATTTCACCGATTCCTGGGTCTCCATTACTCCGGGTGAGGATGACGTTCTGTACAAGGGCTACGGCAAGGTCTATGACCTGGAGAAGGGCGCGTTCATCGATGGGCTGACCATTGAGGATCCCGGTCAGGATGTGGAAGCCTGCGGCTCTACCGTCTGTGTGGAAGCGGATTGGAATGTCTATGACCTGTATCTGGAGGACGGCACGGTCAAGTCCGGCGTGGAGAATGTGTACGTCTCTGACGACCACCTGATGACCTACGACTACTCCAAGCTGACTGTCTACACCACTGATTTCACTGAGGTTGCCGTTCTGGAAAAGGCCATGCCCATTGAGATGGACGACATTTACAGCGATACTTACTTTGTTTTCAAAAACGAAGAAGGCAATAGCGGTGTGATGGACATCAATGGCAACGAGATCATTCCTGCCAAGTACTATGGCGTCAGCACCATTTGGAACGGTCTGTGCGTGGTATACGATTATGACTTCAACTATGGTCTGTACGATCTGGGCGGCAATGAGCTGCTCCCCTGCGAGTACGAAATGATCTACGGCAACGACATTACCATGCGGGTGAAAACCCAGGATGATGTGAATTGCTTCTACTTCCCCGGCACCGGTCTGGTTGAAGCCCAGGACTATACCGAGGCGGATGACATCTACTATACCTATGCCGAAGAGGGCAATTACGATCTGGTGAACTATTTTGTTCTGTCCACCGGCGAGATCATTACCGTAGAGGACTACGAAAGAGCGGGCATCGCACTGATCTACAGCGAAGAGGCCGGCTTCATGGAACTGGTCACCGGCCAGACCCTGCTGGAAGGCGGCTTTGATAATGTGAAGATGACTGAGGATTATATCTACGTCAAGAAGGGCGGTACCTGGACCATTTACCAGGCAAATGTAGAAAAGTAATTGGATAGGATGACACGCCCCGGGGATTTCCTCCGGGGCGTGTTTCTCTCTGACAGACCCCTGCCGCAAAAGTGCGGAAGGCGCACTTCACAGGAGGTTAGATGTTGCTAACCACAGGAAAATAATTGTGAAATTACAACAATTTGGACGATTAAGATTTGACAAACGCCACAAGAGGAATTATAATAAAACTGTATGGGCATCGCCCATTTCCCTCGTAAATAATCTGAAAAGGACGGATCAGACAATGTATAAAATCGTTCGCAAGAAGGAACTGAACGCCTCCGTCACCCTGATGGAGATCGAGGCCCCCTTCATTGCCAAGAAGGCAAAGGCCGGTCAGTTCATCATTTTCCGCATCGACGAGCAGGGCGAGCGGGTTCCCCTGACCATCGCCGGTTACGACCGGGAGGCCGGCACGGTCTCCATCATCTTCCAGAAGGTGGGCTTCTCCACCAATGCTCTGGGCGCTCTGAATGAGGGCGACTACATCCGTGACTTCGTCGGCCCCCTGGGTAAGCCCACTCCTGTTGAGGGCAAGAAGAAGGTTTGTGTTGTCGGCGGCGGTGTTGGCTGCGCCATCGCACTGCCCTCTGCCGCTGCTTTCAAGGAAGCAGGAGCTGAGGTCACCGTAATCGTCGGCTTCCGTTCCAAGGACATCGTCATCCTGGAGGAGGAGTTCAAGGCAGTTTCCGACAACTTCATCCTTATGACCGATGATGGCTCCTACGGCCGCCACGGCCTGGTCACCCAGCCCCTGAAGGAGCTGCTGGAGGCCGGTGAGCAGTTCGACGAGGTTCTGGCTATCGGACCCATCCCCATGATGAAGTTCGTCAGCCTGACCACCAAGCCCTTCGGCGTTCACACCAGCGTGTCCCTGAACCCCATCATGATCGACGGCACCGGCATGTGCGGCGGCTGCCGCGTTACTGTGGGCGGCGAGACCAAGTTCGCTTGTGTCGACGGTCCCGAGTTCGACGGTCATCAGGTGGACTTTGCTGAGCTGATGAGCCGGAATGGCTCCTACCGCGAGCGGGAGGCTGAGGTCTCCGCTACCCATACCTGCCGCATGGATGCCATGGGCAAGGCCCTGATCAAGTAAGAAGGAGGATACGGAAATGGCAAATATGTCTCTGAAGAAGGTTGCTATGCCTGAGCAGGACCCCAAGGTCCGGGCCCGGAACTTCAAGGAAGTCACTCTGGGCTACACCGCCGAAATGGCCATTGAGGAAGCCAACCGCTGCCTGGGCTGCAAGAACCCCAAGTGCGTCGAGGGCTGCCCCGTTAACGTCCGCATCCCCGAGTTCATCAAGAAGGTCCAGGAGGGCGATTTCAAGGCTGCTTATGAGGTGGTCACCTCCACCAATGCGCTGCCTGCCCTGTCCGGTCGTGTCTGCCCCCAGGAGACCCAGTGCGAGAGCAAGTGCGTCCGGGGCATCAAGGGCGAGCCTGTTGCCATCGGCCGTCTGGAGCGCTTCGTTGCTGACTGGTACCGGGAGAATGTCAATGCCATGCCTGAGAAGGTAGAGTCCAATGGCAAGAAGGTCGCCGTCGTCGGCTCCGGCCCTGCCGGCATGACCGCTGCTTCTGACCTGGCCAAGAAGGGCTATCAGGTCACCATGTTCGAGGCTCTGCACACTGCTGGCGGCGTGCTGGTCTACGGCATCCCCGAGTTCCGTCTGCCCAAGGCCATTGTGGCCAATGAGATCACCAAGCTGGAGGCCCAGGGCGTTGAAGTCATGACCAACATGGTCATCGGCCGTGTCCTGACCATCGACGAGCTGTTCGATATGGGTTACAAGGCTGTTTTCGTTGGCTCCGGCGCAGGTCTGCCCATGTTCATGAACATCCCCGGCGAGGCTCTGAAGGGCGTTATGTCTGCCAACGAGTACCTGACCCGTACCAACCTGATGAAGGCCTACACGGAAGAGGCCGATACCCCCATCATCAAGTCCAAGGCTGTTGCAGTCGTGGGCGGCGGCAACGTGGCTATGGACGCTGCCCGCTGCGCTATGCGTCTGGGCGCTGAGAATGTGTATGTTGTCTACCGCCGCGGTGAGGCTGAGATGCCTGCCCGTCTGGAAGAGCAGCACCACGCCAAGGAAGAGGGCATCGAGTTCAAGACTCTGTGCAACCCCATTGAGATCCTGGGCGATGAGAATGGCCGTGTCTGCGGCATGAAGTGCATCCGTATGGAGCTGGGCGAGCCTGATGCTTCCGGCCGCCGCCGTCCCATCGCTGTGGAGGGCTCCGAGTTCGTTCTGGACGTGGATACCGTCATCATGTCTCTGGGCACCAGCCCCAACCCCCTGATTCGTTCCACCACTCCCGGCCTGGACACCAACCGCAAGGGCTGTCTGATCGTGGACGAGAACGAGATGACCACCCGCGAGGGCGTCTTCGCCGGCGGCGATGCCGTCACCGGTGCAGCTACCGTCATCCTGGCCATGGGCGCAGGCAAGAAGGGCGCTGCCGCCATCGACGCATTCCTGAATAAGTAAGGTACTTACGCTCCCCACGCTTCGGCGTGGGGAGTTATTTGTTACGATCCCTCCTGAACAGAATACTGCCTGCAGGGTGGCTTGCCCTCAAGCCGCCGCGAAATAGGAAGCCGGCACCATTTGCGGCGGGCTGAGGGCAGCCCGCCCTACGGGAAGTGTATGCATTTCTTCGTCGAAACGTTGAGGGAGGGTTAGAAGCCCTCCCCTAGGGTGTGCTTAGATGTAAATCGGGAAAAATGTTGAAAGAATATAGGATTTTCTCTCAAAACCCTCTTGCAAAACCATTTCATCGGTGCTATAATACTATCGTTAATAGGTAGGTATAGGCAAAGAGAGGCGCGGGCGCCTCTCTTTCTTGTTAGCTTGGGAAACTCTGAAGCAATCGTCTTCGGCGGGACAGCGGATCTTTTGTGGCAGCTGTGCAGTTTGAAAAAACTTGAAATACATACAGTATTCCTGCGTTTTTCAAACTTTCATTTGCCCCAAAATCTCTCGCCGCCCACATTTGCCGATTTCATCAGAGCTTCCCTTGAGAAAGGAATGTGCAAATGAAAGTTACCGAACTGGTTGCAAGCTTTGCAAAGCCTGTGGTGGAGCAGCATGGCTGCGAGCTGTGGGACGTGGAATACGTCCGGGAAGGCAGCGACTATTTCCTGCGGCTGTATATCGACAAGGAAGGCGGCGTGGACATCAGCGACTGCGAAGCCATCTCCCGGGCCGTGGATCCCATCCTGGATGAAAAGGATCCCATCAAGGAAAGCTATCACTTTGAGGTCTGCTCTGCAGGTCTGGAGCGGGCGCTGAAGCGTCCCGGTGATTTCGCCCGGTTCCTGGGCAGCCCCATCACCGTAAAGCTGTACCGTCCCCGGAACGGTCTGAAGGAGATCCCCTGTGTTCTGCGGAGCTACGACGATGGCAAGGTCACCGTAGAAGCAGGCAAGGAAACCATTACGTTTGAAAAATCTGAGGTCGCCCTGGTGCGGCTTCGTGTAGAATTCTGATAGGAGGAAAAACATAAAATGGCAAGAAAGACAGCCAAGAAGCAGCCCGAAGCACCCAAGGTGAACATCGGCGCTGAGATTTTCGCCAGCCTGCGTGAGCTGGAGAAGATCAAGGGCATCCCTGTTGATTATATGGTCGAGCGTCTGAAGCAGGCGCTGACCAACGCATACCGGAAGGACCGTGAGGACCGCCGGGACGTTCCCGCCGACAATGTTGTGGTCGGTCTGAGTGAGGAAGGCCTCTCCATGCATGTGGTGAAGACCGTTGTGGAGGAGCTGGAAGACGTGGCTCTGGAGATCCACATCGATGCCGCACGCCGCCACAATCCCAACCTGCAGGTTGGCGATACCGTTGCCATTCCCGTTGATATCCAGAAGTTCGGCCGCATCGCTGCCCAGACTGCCAAGCAGGTGGTCATCCAGGGCATCCGGGAAGCCGAGCGCGGCGTGATGTATGAGTCCTACTCCAACAAGGCTCAGGAGCTGCTCACCGGCACCGTCCTGCGCATCGATCCCACCAGCGGCGATATGTTCGTCCGTATTGGCCAGGGTAACGAACAGTCCGATGCTGTGCTCCGCGCCAGCGAGCAGATCCCCGGTGAAAAGCACACCGAGGGCGACCTGATCCGTGTTTATGTTCTGGAGGTCCATAAGGCAAACCGTGGTCCCCTGGTCCACGTTTCCCGTACCCACCCCAACCTGGTTCGCCGTCTGTTCGAGCTGGAGACCCCCGAAATTGCCGAGGGCCAGGTGGAAGTCCGCAACATCGCCCGGGAAGCCGGTTCCCGTTCCAAGATGGCCGTCCGTGCCACCATGGAGGGCATCGATCCCGTGGGCGCCTGTGTTGGTCCCCGTGGCGGCCGTGTAGGCGCCGTTGTGGAAGAGCTGGGCGGTGAAAAGATCGACATCGTTGTCTGGTCCGAGGATCCCTGCGAGTACGTCCGTGCCGCACTGAGCCCCGCCGACGTGATCTCTGTCATGCTGGTTCCCGGCCAGAAAGCCTGCCGCGTGGTGGTTCCCGATGACCAGCTGTCCCTGGCTATCGGCAAGGAGGGCCAGAACGCCCGCCTGGCTGCCCGCCTCACCGGCTATAAGATCGATATCAAGCCCGCTTCCCAGGCCGAACCCGTGGAAGAGAGTGAAGAGTGAAGTGTGAAGAGTGGAGTATAAGGGAATGCAGAATGCAGAGTGCAAAATGCAGAATTATGATATCGCGAACGCGTAGAATAATTCCTAATTCCTCATTCCTAATTTCTAATTTACTACACACTCCACTTTCCAAACTCCACACTGAAATAAAGGAGGCAGCGCGATGCAAAAGAAGATCCCTCAGCGGCAGTGTATGGGCTGCCGGGAGCGTAAAGCCAAGCGGGAGCTGATCCGGGTGGTCCGCGGCACTGACGGCAGCGTCAGCCTGGACTTCGGCGGCAAGGCCCCCGGCCGGGGCGCGTATATCTGCCCCGATCCGGAATGCCTGAAAAAAGCCCTGCGCTCCAAGGCCCTGGACCGGAGCCTGGAAGTGACCATCCCCGAGGAGGTCTATGACCGGCTTGCCAAGGAAATGGAGGGCAGCCGTGGATAAAGTGTTGAATTATCTGGCCCTGGCCCGTAAGGGCGGCCGGGCAGAGCTGGGCGAGGAGCCGGTAGGCATCGCCGCCCGGGCATTGAAAGCCCACCTGATCCTGGTGGCGGGGGATGCCTCCGACCACACCTGGCGCCGGGCCAAGTCCTTTGCTGCAGGCACGGACCAGCAGTGCGTCCGCCTGTCGGTGACCAAGGAGGAAATGGGATTCGTGGTTGGCAGAACCAGCCTGGCCATTGCCGCCATCACCGATGTGCAGCTTGCTCTTGCCATGGTGACCTCTCTGGGCGAGCCGGAAAAGTACAAGGCTGTGGTGGAGGTTCTTACCGCCAAGGCAGAAAAGGCCAAAAAGCGCCAGGCTGAAGCGAAAGCACATCAGCGGAACCTGCGCAAAGGCAAGAAGAAATAAGTAGTTTGTTGACCGACACATACCGTTCTGATTGAACGGAAAATGCAAAATGCTGAGTGCAAAGTGCAGAATGAAGGTATCGCTTCGCGATGATCCCATTTTGCATTCTGCATTCTGAATTCTGCATTTCACTATTTGGAGGTGCGTTTTATAGTATGAGTTTTGTGAAGTATCGTTTGAAGGAGGTCGCCGCCGATTTTGGCGTGACCCCTAAGGAGATTTCCGAGATTATTGGAAAGTTTTACGAAAAGCCCAAGTCCAACACCCAGGTCCTGAATGACCAGGAGCTGAATGTGGTGTTTGACTACATGACCCAGAAGAACCAGATCAAGTCCCTGGAGCAGGTCTTTGCTGCGAAGCCCACCGCTCCCAAGGCTGCCCCCAAGGCAGAGGCACCCAAGGCCGCTGCTCCTCAGCAGCAGGGCAATAACCGCGTTCAGCAGCAGGGCGGTAACCGTCCCCAGCAGAATAACAACAACCGTCCCCAGCAGCAGAATCGCCCCCAGCAGAACCAGCCTGCCCAGCAGCAGCCCGCCAAGGCCGCAGAGCCTGAGCGCAAGCGGGAGCGCCGGGTGGTGGATACCTCTGCCGTTCAGGTGAACGCCAACCGCTTTGCCGATGTGGACAATCTGGTCTCCGAGCGGGTCCAGAATTTCCAGGGCGGCAAGCAGCGCATTGGCGGCGGCAAGGGCAAGCAGCCCAACAAGCAGCAGAAGGGCGGCTTCAAGGGCAGCAAGTCCCGCAACGAGGAGCAGGAGAAGATGCGCCGCCTCCAGATGGAGGTTGCCCGGAAGGCTCCTGTCACCGTTAAGATTCCCGATGAGATCACTGTTGGCGAGCTGGCATCCCGGATGAAGAAGACCGCCGGCGAGGTTATCAAGTGCCTGATGAAGAACGGCGTTATGGCCGGCATCAACCAGACCATCGACTATGATACCGCAGAATATGTGGCTACCGAAATGGGCTGCAAGGTGGAGAAGGAGATCACCATCACCATCGAGGAGCGGATCATTGACGACCACGTGGATACCGCTGAAGAGCTGGAGACCCGCGCACCTGTCGTCGTTGTCATGGGCCACGTTGACCATGGTAAGACCTCTACTCTGGACGCCATTCGTCAGACTTCCGTTACCTCCGGCGAGGCAGGCGGTATCACCCAGCACATTGGTGCATATACTGTCGATGTCAATGGTCAGATGATCACTTTCCTGGACACTCCCGGCCACGCAGCCTTTACTTCCATGCGTGCCCGCGGCGCCAAGTCTACCGACATCGCCATCCTGGTGGTTGCTGCCGACGACGGCATCATGCCCCAGACCATTGAGTCCATCAACCACGCCAAGGCTGCTGAAGTGCCTCTGATCGTGGCCATCAACAAGATGGACAAGCCCACCGCAAACCCCGATAAGATCAAGGAGCAGCTGACCAAGTATGACCTGATCCCTGAAGAGTGGGGCGGCGACACCATCATCGTTCCCATCTCCGCCAAGACCGGCATGGGTCTGGACGAGCTGCTGGAAATGGTCCTGCTGACTGCTGAGGTCCAGGAGCTGAAGGCCAACCCCAACCGCCGGGCAAAGGGCACCGTCATCGAGGCCCGTCTGGACAAGAACCGCGGTCCCGTGGCTACCCTGCTGGTGCAGAACGGCACCCTGAAGCAGGGCGACATCGTCATCGCCGGCACCGCTGTGGGCCGTGTCCGTGTTATGACCAATGACAAGGGCCGCACCGTTAAGACCGCCGGTCCCTCCGTTCCTGTGGAGATTACCGGTCTGGCTGAGGTTCCCGCCCCCGGCGACGAGTTCAATGCCGTTACCGACGAGCGTATGGCCCGTGAGCTGGTGGAGCAGCGTAAGCAGGCCCAGAAGGACGCCCTGGCAATGCTGAACCAGAAGGTCACTCTGGACAACCTGTTCGCCAGAATGCAGGAGGGCGAGATGAAGACCCTGAACCTGATCGTCAAGGCCGACGTTCAGGGCTCTGCCGAGGCCGTGAAGGCTTCCCTGGAGAAGATCTCCAACGAGGAGGTCCGGGTCAAGGTTATCCACGCAGGCGTCGGCGCCATCAACGAGTCCGACGTGCTGCTGGCTTCCACCTCCGGCGCTATCATTGTTGGCTTCAATGTCCGTCCTGATGCTGCTGCCCAGGCTTCCGGCCACCGTGCCAACGTGGATATGCGGTTCTACCGTGTCATCTATGATGCCATCGACGAGATCGAGGCTGCTATGAAGGGTATGCTGGCTCCCAAGTTCGAGGAAGTGGTCATCGGCCACGCCGAGGTCCGCATGACCTACAAGGTCAGCGCAATCGGTACCATTGCCGGCTGTATGGTCAAGGACGGCAAGGTCACCCGGGATGCCCAGGTCCGTGTGCTCCGTGACAACATCGTCATCCACGAGGGCGAGATCGGCTCCCTGCAGCGCTTCAAGGACGCTGTTAAGGAAGTCACCGCCGGTTACGAGTGCGGCATGAGCGTGCTGAAGTACAATGACATCAAGGAAGGCGACATCTTCGAATGCTTCGCCATGCAGGAAGTGAAGCGATAAAAATATCCGCCGCGCCGCCCACCGCGGTGCGGCGAATATTTTACAATGCAGAGTGCAAAATGCAGAATGCAGAATTGTGGTATTCCCACCGCAGATGAATACAGTTTAATTTCCAAAGGAAATGCCTTCATTCTGCACTCTGCATTCAATATTCTGCATTCAAAACACCAAATTATCATATAAAGGAGGCTGTCCAATGGCATCCAATCGAATCCATCTGATCAACGAGGAGATCCAGAAGGAGCTGTCCGCTCTGCTGCGTACCGTCAAGGACCCCCGGGTCCAGGACGTGATGATCTCCATCACCCGGGTCGAGACGACCCCCGACCTGCGCTATACCAAGGTCTATGTATCCTTCCTCCAGGAGGACAAAGCCCAGGAGGCTATGAAGGGCCTGAAGTCCGCCGGCGGCTACCTGCGCCGGGAGCTGGCCCGGAACCTGAAACTGCGCTATACCCCCGAGATCGTCTGGTCTCTGGATGACTCCATCACCTACGGCGCAAAAATGCTGAAGCTCATCAATTCCCTCGAGGTAAACCGGGATGAAGACGCTGACGAGGAATGAGACTGCGGAGTTTCTGCAGAACCATGACAATTACTGCATCCTGACCCACCGCCGCCCGGACGGCGATACTGTCGGCTCCTCTGCCGCACTGTGCCGCATCCTGCGGAATCTGGGAAAAACTGCCCATGTTCTGGAGAATCGGGAGGTAACATCCCGGTTCCAGTGGCTCCATGAGGGACTGACCAAGGAGGAAGCGGGGGAGAACGATACCATCGTCACCGTGGATGTGGCATCTCCCGGGATGCTGCCCAAGGCCTTTGAGCCGCTGCTGGGCCGCATTGCCCTGCGGATCGACCATCATGGCTCTTCCACCTCCTTTACGGAGCAGGAACTGGTGGACCCTGATGCCGGTGCCTGCGGCGAGATCATTTATGATCTTCTCATGGAGCTGTGGCAGGACCTGGATCAGCCCACTGCAGACGCTCTCTATGTTGCCACCACCACGGATACCGGCTGCTTCCGGTTTTCCAATACCACCGACCATACCTTCCTGGTGGCGGCTGCCTGCGCCGGGGCCGGCGCCAGGGTGTACCAGCTGAATCAGGAGCTGTTTGAGACCAATACTCTGACCAAGCTGAAGATGCAGGCCTGGATCGTGGACAATATGCAGGTGTTCGACGGCGGCAAGCTGGCCCTGGTGGCCATTCCCCGGGCAGTGGAAGCGGAGATCGGCGTCACCGACGACGATATGGACAACATCTCCAATTTCCCCCGGACCGTATCCGGCGTGTGCATGGCGGCGACCCTCCGGGAGACCAAGGATGGGACCAGCAAACTCTCCGTCCGGGCAGTTCCGGGGTATGATGCCACGGCCATCACCGAAAAATTCGGCGGCGGCGGCCACAAGGGAGCAGCCGGTGCTACCATGAACCTGCCCATCGAGGAAGCAGCCAAAGCCGTAAAAGCGGCAATGCTGGAAGCATAACATTGCAGAATGCTGCACTTACAAAGGAAATTTGTAATACTATGAACGGAATCGTAATTGTAGACAAGCCTCAGGAGTGGACCAGCCAGGATGTGACGGCACGGCTGCGGCGGGTGTTCAATACCCGGCGCATCGGCCACGGCGGAACCCTGGACCCTATGGCAACCGGTGTGCTGCCGGTGTTCGTGGGTCGGGCGACTCGGGGTGTAGAATTTTTTGAACACGCGGAGAAAGCCTACGAAGCGGTGCTGCGTCTGGGAATGACCACGGACACGGAAGATGTTTTCGGAAATATTCTGGAAACCCGGGAAGTTCAGGTTTCTGAAAGGGATTTTCTGGGCATTTTGGACCAGTTCCGGGGGAAGATCCAGCAGGTGCCGCCCATGTACTCTGCCCTGAAAGTAAACGGTCAGAAGCTGTGCGACCTGGCCCGGAAGGGAAAAGAAGTGGAGCGTCAGCCCCGGGAAATTGAAATTTTCGAGCTGACCTGCCTGGAATTCACCGGGCAGACTGCCCGGCTGCGGGTCCGCTGCTCCAAGGGTACGTATATCCGAACTCTGTGCAAGGATATCGGAGAAGCCCTGGGCTGCGGCGGTTGCATGGAGGCCCTGCGGCGGGTCCAGGCGGGAGAATATACCATCATGGAAGCAGTTCCTCTCCAGGAACTGTTGGAAACCCAGGAACCGGAAAAATACCTCCGGGGGGTGGACACCATGTTCCGGGGGCATCCGGCCGTGAAGCTGACCGCCAACCAGGAAAAGCGCTGCCGCAACGGCAACAGCTTTTCCCTGACCCTTCCCGACGGCACTTACCGCGCCTACAGCCAGAGTGGGGAATTCCTCATGCTGGCAAAGGTGGAAAATGGTGTTATGTCAACCGTGAAGAGCTTTTTTGATGTATGATTTTTTAAGTGTAAATTGTAGTTTATTCGGCGTAATATTGTCGGCCTTTGGCCGACGCAATGCTTTGCATTGCGGGAGAACGGATTGCCACGCCAGTGTGCGCACTGGCTCGCAATGACACGATTTTCGTTACTCTCCGCAACGACATTGGTGCATCCGGCCACCAAATCACCACGTCATTGCGAACCAGTGCGCACACTGGTGTGGCAATCCGCATCCCTGGCATCCGAAGGATGCCCACGCCCACAAGGGCGTGCAGATATACCGCGAAACGATAATTTACACAATCGATCAGGATAATACTATGACAAACGACAAGCGAATTTTTGCTCTGGGCTTCTTTGACGGGGTGCATCTGGGCCATCAGGCACTGCTGAAGGAATGCGGTCGCATGGCGGCAGAACAGGACTGCCAGGCGGCGGCCATCACCTTTGACAAGCACCCCCAGTCTCTGTTTGTGCAGCAGCCCCCTGTGCTGATCAGCACCCTCCGGGACCGGCAGGAATTGCTGCGGGCATACGGTATGGCGCATATCCATACCTTCCCGGTGACCCAGGAAGTTATGTCAACTCCCTGGCAGGACTTTTACCGCGATCTCCGGGAAATGGGCGCGGCAGGCTTTGTCTGCGGCGCAGATTTCCGCTTTGGACACAAGGGCCAGGGCAATGCCCGGCTGCTGGCGGAGATTTGCGCCCGGGATGGCCTGCCCTGCGTCATCGTTCCCGATCAGGCCATCGGCGGCATCCGGGTGTCCAGCACCTACATCCGCCGCCAGATTGAGGAAGGGGATATGGAGACGGCTGTCAGATTCCTGGGCCATCCCTATATTCTCACAGGCACGGTGGTCCGCGGCCATCAGCTTGGCCGCCGTCTGGGGATCCCCACTGCCAATCTGCGGCTGCCCGAGGGGCTGGCGATCCCCAAATTCGGCGTTTACGCCTGCCGGGCTTTGGTGGATGGGCGGGCGCATCCCGCAGTCACCAACATCGGAACCCGGCCCACCGTGTCCGGCACCGGCATTACCGTGGAGCCCTGGATCCTGGACTATTCCGGGGATCTGTATGATAGGGAGATCACCCTGGAATTTTACCGCTTTCTCCGACCCGAACGGAAATTCGATTCCCTGGAGGCCCTGAAAGCGGAAATCCATTGCAACGCAGAGGAGACGAGACGCCTTATCTGCGGCGAAAAACCTTAAAAATATGCCCCCTTGTGTTGGGGCGAAAAATGCGATATAATAGACTATAAACTTCATTTCAGGAGGAAATGCCATGGCGCACTACGATGAAGAAATGAATAAGCGCCGTGAAAAGCGGGAGGCCATGCGGCGCAAGCAGCAGGCGGAGCAGCGGCGGCTGAAGATCGGCCTGATCGCGGCGGCTGTGGTTCTGGTGCTGTGCGGTGTGGGTATCTTCCTGATCGCCCGGAACCCGGCGAGCAGCGGGGCTGCCTCGGATAAGACCCCTGCGGCGACCCAGCCGGTGAAGGAGACCAAGCCTGCTGTGAAAGAGACCCAGCCCGCTGCCGCTCAGTCTGACAACCTGAAGACCATCCATATCAAGGCTGCCGGCGATCTGAACATCACCAATTCCGTGGTAGAATCCGGCATGAATGCGTCTGGATACAATTACACCCGGGCCTTTATGGACGTGGCAGCGGTTCTGGCGGAGGCAGATCTGACGGTATTGAATTTTGAGGGCAATATCAGCGGCGAACCCTATGGCACGGAGACCACCTCCGCCCCGGCGGAGCTGCTGGAAGGCCTGCGCAATGCGGGCGTGGACCTGATCCAGACGGCTAACTCCTGTTCCATCAACAACGGACTGATTGGCCTGTCTTCTACCCTCCAGGCTATCCGCAACGCGGGGATCGCTCCGCTGGGTTCTTTCTCCTCGCCTGCGGAGTTCCAGAAGACCAAAGGCTACACCATTTGCAACGTGGATGGTGTCAAGGTAGCCTTTGTGGCCTTTACCAAGGGCGTGGGCGGCATGGGTATGCCCTCCGGCAACGAGGACTGCGTGAACCTGCTGTATACCGACTACGCCACAACCTATGATGAGATCGACCGGGATGGCATTCGCATGGTGCTAAAGGCTGTGGCGGCGGAAAAGCCCGATATCACCGTGGCCATGCTCCACTGGGGCAGTGAATACAATGATGTCATCAGCGACACCCAGAAGAAGATTGCCTCCCTGATGCTCAAGGAGGGCGTGGATATCATCTTTGGCACCCATCCCCATATGGTACAGAAGGTGGAGTTTGACGAGACCGCCGGCACGTTGGTGGCCTACTCCCTGGGCGACTTCTATGGCGATGCCAGCCGGGGCGGCACCAACTACTCCATCATTCTGGATGTGGAGATCACTAAGGATGCCGCGGCGGGAACCACCAAGGTGACAGGTTTTGACTATACCCCCATCTATACCCTGACGGAGGGGGAGGCGGTGGATGAGAAGCGCCGGGTAGTGCGGATCCACGAGGCCCTGGAGGCATACAATAATAATTATGTCGATAAGGTCAGCAAGTCGGCCTTCGACAGCATGACCTATGCCCTGATTCGGATCGATGCCCGGATATCAGGAGAAGACGAAAAACAGGACGCAAAATACACGCAATATCATAAGGGAAACTGTCATTGCGAACCAGTCCGCAGACTGGTGTGGCAATCTCTGTCGATTTCGGGGATTCCCACGCCAGTGTGTGTACTGTCTCGTAATGACAGTATTTTTATGAAGGCAATGAGAGAAAAATCCGATTTGGTCGGCGTATTCCCATTCCTGAGAGGAGACTGTGTGGGGCGGAAAATGGAATCCGGATTTTTCTTGCTATTTTCCAAAAGCCTAGGTATAATAAAGAATAGAAACGCGATTTGTTTTGCACGGATCTTGGGAGGAACCTCCATGCATCTAAATGTAAAGAAAAAAATCCTGCTGCTGACCACAGGTGGCACCATTGCCTCCATGCCCGGAGGCGAGGGGCTGGAGCCACACCGTTCCGGTGTTATGGAGCGGGAGCTGGAGCAGCTTCGCACCTATTATGAGATCACCGTCCGGGATGTGATGTGCCTGGATTCTTCCAACATCCGCCCGGAGGAGTGGCAGCTCATTGCCCGGCACATTTTTGAGGAACGGGCGGGCTTTGATGGCATCGTGGTGTCCCACGGCACTGATACCATGGCCTATACCGCCTCCGCCGTGACCTTTATGCTGCCGGATATCGATGTGCCGGTTGTGTTTACCGGTTCTCAGCTTCCCCTGGCGGATATGCTGTCCGACGGACCGGAAAATTTGCGGACCGCCTTTGCCATGGCGGCGGCGGGACATCCCGGTGTATTCCTGGCCTTTGACCGGAAGGTCATGCTGGGCTGCCGTGCGGTGAAGGTCCGGGCTTCCGGGTTTTCCGCATTTGAAAGCGTCAATGCCCGCTATGCTGCCCAGGTCAGCAATCTGGGTCTGGTGGTGGACCAGCGGGTGCTGCCCAAGCGTACCGGCGAGGCACGGCTGTGTACAGACATCAGCAAGGAGGTCTTCCTGCTGAAGCTGACCCCCGGCCTGAATCCTGCGGTGTTCGATATGCTGGCAGCCATGGGCTACAAGGGCATTGTCATTGAAGCCTTTGGCCTGGGGGGTATGAATGTGCTGAACCGGGGCCTGCGGGGCATCCGGCGGTGCGTGGAGGACGGGGTCAGCGTAGTGGTTACGACCCAATGCCTCTATGACAGCTCCAACCTGGGGGTCTATCAGGTGGGCAATCAGCTTCTGGAGCTGGGTGTCATCCAGGGTCTGGACATGACCAGCGAAGCCGCCATGACCAAGCTCATGTGGGCCATTGGACAGGGTATGGACCCGGAGGAGATAAACGTTCTGTTCCAGAAGAATCTGGCAGGAGAAGTGACTGCGTAGGCAGCACAGTAGGGGATGGTCTTCTTAGCAGCCGTTGCAGCAAAGCTGCTTACGGATGCTTAGTGCATAGCTGACCCTCCCGGCAAAAATCCGTAAGGATTTTTGGACTTTCCAAAGGAAAATAAACTATTTCCCGCCTGCGGCGGTGTGATTTTGTTTTACAAAATCACCGGGAGGGTCAAGACCCTCCCCTACAAAAATAATGAGGAGGAAATTCTATGGATCCCATTTACGTTACCGGACATCGGAACCCCGACACGGATTCCATCGTTGCAGCTATGGCCTATGCGGCACTGCGCAATGCCTGCGGAGACCGGGAATATGAGGCGGCCTGCCTGGGTCATGTTTCCGACGAAACCCAGATGGTGCTGGATCGCTTTGGCTTCCAGCCTCCCAAGCGCATCCACAGCATGCATACCCAGGTTCGGGATCTGGATTTCGATACCCCTCCTGTTCTTAGCGCCGCTGTCACCGAGGGCCGGGCCTGGCGGATGCTCCAGGAGCATAAGGAGATCTCTGCCCTGCCGGTTGCCAATGAGGATGGCACCCTGTATGGTATGCTCTCCCGGGAGGATGTGGCCAGCTACAATATGGCCCTGGTCACCCTGGGTGTGCTGGAAAAGGTACCTCTGTTTAATGTTCTGTCGGTGCTGGAGGGCAAGGTTCTGAACGAAGCCGGCGAGAATACGGATACCATCGAGGGCGAGATCGCCATCGCCCTGCCCCAGAGCCGGGAAAACCTCCTGTTCAACCGGAAAAAGTCCATTGTCTTCTGCGGTCACCAGCCGGATATGATCCAGAGGGCCCTGGAGATGAATGTAAACTGCCTGGTGCTGTGTCAGGCGGAGATCAGTGAAGAGCAGCGGAACATTCCGACTACCACTTGTGTCATTTCCACCCCCTTTGATGCCTACCGGGCGGCCCGTCTGATTTTCCAGTCCACCCCCATTGGCCGAATCTGCCGAACTAAGGACCTGGTCTGTTTCCATCTGGAGGACCGGGTGGACGATGTCAAGGAACTGGTCCTGAAGCACAGAGAACACTGCTACCCCATTCTGGACGAGAATGAGCGGGTAGTGGGTGTGCTGACCCGGTATCATCTGCTGCGTCCCCGGCGCAAACGGGTGGTTCTGGTGGACCACAACGAGGCCTCCCAGTCCGTACCTGGCCTGGAGGAAGCGGAGATTCTGGAGATCATCGACCACCACCGTCTGGCGGATATCCAGACCAATAACCCCATCTATGTCCGCAATGAGCCTGTTGGCTCTACCAATACCATCATCGCCAGTATGTTCCAGGACCGGGGTCTGATGCCCTCGGAGAAAATGGCCGGCATGATGGCAGCGGCCATCCTCTCCGATACCGTTATGTTCAAATCCCCCACCTGCACTGTCCGGGATATCAAGACCGCCGAGCGGATGGCCCGGATTGCAGATATTTCCCTGGACGAGCTGGGTAAGGAGATCTTTTCTGCTTCCGTTGGCAACAAGACTGCGGAGGAGCTGCTGTTTACCGACTACAAGGAGTTCCACATCGCCGGCCACGATTTGGCTGTCGCCCAGATCACCTGCGTGGACAGCGCCAGCATGCTGGCCCGGAAGGAGGAATTCCTGAAGCGGATGAAGAAGGCTGCCAAGGAAAAGAAGCTCTCTATGGTGATCCTGATGCTTACCGATGTGTTGCTGGAAGGTACCCAGATCCTGTATGTGGGCGACGACGAGACCATCCATCAGGCCTTCAACGTGGTCCCCAAGGAAAATTCTGCGTTCCTGCCCCGGGTCATGAGCCGAAAGAAGCAGATCATCCCCATGCTGTCTGCCCTGTGGGGCTAAGATGTAATGCAGAATGCAGAGTG
Organism: Oscillospiraceae bacterium; assembly: GCA_036308745.1. Taxonomy (GTDB): domain Bacteria; phylum Bacillota; class Clostridia; order Oscillospirales; family Oscillospiraceae; genus Faecousia. The sequence goes on from JAXJVC010000330.1 coordinate 18,291, forward strand.
CAAAATGCAGAATTATGGTATCCGCTGCGACTGGTGATTCATAAATCAAAACGATTTCCGAAGGAAATACCTTCATTCTGCATTCTACATTCTGCGCTTTGCATTTTATAATATTTGTGCTATAATAATTTCTTTAGGAGGAAATATGGCATTTGACGCGTTGCTGGGCAACGACCGGCTGAAACAGAATCTGGCGGAGAGCCTGGCAAAAAAGCATATTTCCCACTTCTACCTGATCTCCGGCCCGGAGGGTTCGGGAAAGCACACCCTAGCGAAACTGCTGGCGGCGGCGATCCTCTGCGGAGGCAGCCGGAAGCCTTGCATGAGCTGCGGCCCCTGCCGGAAGGTCATGGAAGGAAACCACCCGGACTTCATCACTGTGGAGGATCCGGAGCATAAGAATGTGGCGGTGAAGATCGTCCGCCAGTTTCGGGAGGATGTGTTCATCCGTCCCAATGAATCCGACTATAAAATTTACCTGTTTCCTCAGGAACTTGGCCTTGAGGGTCAGAATGCTCTGCTGAAAATTCTGGAGGAGCCGCCGAAGTACGGTGTGTTCATCCTGCTGACGGATAACCCGGACAAGCTGCTGCCAACGGTCCGCTCCCGCTGTACGGAGCTGAAGCTCCAGGCGTTGCCGGAGAATATCCTCCGGGCAGAGCTTCAGCGGGCCTTTCCCCAGGCGGACCAGGAGGATGTGGCGGCGGCCATGTTCCGCAGCGGCGGTTTTCTGGGACAGGCGAAGCAGCTTCTGGAGGACGGCGGAAACCTGCCGCCCCAGACCGAGGGCTTTGTAAGGGCCTTCGCCGGACGAGATCACCTGGTGCTGACGGAAGTCCTGGTGCCTATGGAAAAATGGAAGCGGGATGCTCTGGCAGAGATCCTGCAAAGTTGGCTGGAGCTGACGGAAAGCGCCCTGGTCTGCCGGGGCGGCCTTCAGACCGTTTCCCCTATGGCGCGGCAGCTTGCCGGTTCCCGCAGCGGCCCGGAGCTGCATGATGCTGCCCGGCACCTGAAAAAAGCGGTGGAATATGCCATGAGCAACGTATCCCCCGCAGCCATCTGCGGGTACCTGCAATGGGTCCTGCGCTAAAAATGCAAAATTCAAAATGCATAATGCAGAATTTGCCCGCTGGTGCCGGATGTATCCATTCATTTTGCACTTTGCATTCTGCATTCTGCCTTTCTATATAAGGAGTAACGTATGGAAGAAACCAAGAATCTGCCGGAGCAGCCTGTTGAGGTAGTGGATATCCAGTTCCGCCCCGGTCAGAAAATTTACTTTTTCGACCCCGATGGGGTCACCTATGCCTCCGGCGACCATGTGATCATCGACACCGCCCGGGGTGCCGAATACGGCGTTTGCGCCGGTGGTAACCATACCATCCCCACGAAGGATGTGGTGGCCCCTCTGCGGAAGGTCCTGCGCCGGGCAACTGCCCAGGACGAGCGCATCGTGGCGGAAAACCGGGCCAAGGAAAAGCGGGCATACGACACCTGCCTGCAGAAGATCGCAGACCACGGCCTGGATATGCAGCTTGTCAGCGCCGAAGTGGCCTTTGACGGCAGCAAGATCCTGTTCTATTTCACCGCTGATGAGCGGGTGGATTTCCGGGAGCTTGTGAAAAACCTGGCCAGTATCTTCCATACCCGCATCGAGCTGCGTCAGATCGGTGTCCGGGACAAGGCCAAGATGGTAGGCGGCCTGGGCATCTGCGGACGGCCCTTCTGCTGCGCCAGCTTCCTGGATGATTTCCAGCCCGTGTCCATCAAGATGGCCAAGACCCAGAATCTGAGCCTGAATCCCACCAAAATCTCCGGCACCTGTGGCCGTCTCATGTGCTGCCTGAAATACGAGCAGGATGCCTACGAGGACCTGATCCGCAACAGCCCCAAGATAGAGTCCTTCGTGGATACCCCCGAAGGCCGTGGCACCGTGGTGGAGATCGACCTGCTGCGTCAGCGGGTGAAGGTGCGGATGGAGGAGAACCCGGAGACGGTTTCCGTGTTTGCCAAAACCGATGTTGCTGTGCTGCGCAGCGGCAAGGCCAAGAAGACCGATCCTCCCATTCCTGCGGACCTGGCGCCCATTTCCGGCAGCGGCAAGCGGGTGCGGAAGGAAAAGGTGGAGGACAAGCTGCTGCTGGAGCCCATTCGGTTCCGCTACAGCACAGAAAAGGTGGTGGATGA
>JAXJVC010000331.1:0-4256 GCA_036308745.1 Oscillospiraceae bacterium
AGATCTTTCATCATCAGCACCGGCTTGGGGCAGCCGTTGCCGCAGGGCTCCAGCACGTTCAGGGATTCAATGCCCCGGATGGTCAGCAGCTCCGCCGGAACGGCGCAGTCCACATCCAATACGGTCCGGGGGCTGTCATCCCGGTAGAAGCCGGCAGCCAATGCGCAGATCTGGCGGCGGAATTCCGGGATGTTGCTTCGGGTGATGGTAAAGCCCGCCGCCAGCTCATGGCCGCCGTAGCTTTCCAGCAGGGGCGACAGGGCGGACAGGGAAGCGAACAGGTTAAAGCCGCCGTGGCTGCGGGAGCTGGCTTTGCCATGCTCGCCGTCCAGGCAGATCAGGAAGGCGGGGCAGGCGTACTCCTCGGCGATGCGGCTGGCGACAATGCCCACCACGCCCTGGTGCCAGCTTTCGTCCGCAAGGACGATGGCCTCCGGGGGCTGCCCCATGGGCAGCATGGACACTGCCTGCTGGTAAATTTCCGATTCCACAGCCTGGCGCTGGCGGTTCAGCTCGCACAGGGCCTTTGCCAGCTCTGTGGCCCGGGCTGGATCGTCGGTGAGGAACAGCTCTACCGCCAGTTCGATACGGCCCATGCGGCCTGCAGCATTGATCCGGGGTGCCAGCATAAAGCCGATGGAGGAGGCACTGACCTGATCCGGGGCGCAGCCGCTTTCCGCCATCAGAGCGGCGATGCCGGGACGCTTGGTATGCTGCAGGGACTGAAGGCCCCGGGCTACAAAGACCCGGTTTTCCCCCTGGAGGGGCATCACATCAGCTACGGTGCCGAGACACACCATATCGGCGTATTCCTGCAGCACTTCCTCCTGGCTGCCGCAGAGGGCGGCGGCCAGCTTAAAGGCTACGCCTACGCCGGAGAGGTTTTTGTGGGGATAACCGCCGTCGGGGCGGTGGGGGTCCACCACCGCCGCGGCACGGGGCAGGGTGTCCTTGCATTCGTGATGGTCGGTGATCACCAGATCGATGCCCAGCTCCCGACACAGCTCCGCTTCGGCTACGGCGGTGATGCCGCAGTCCACGGTGATGATAAGCTTGACGCCTTCCTCCTTTAACTGGTGGATGGCGATGGGGTTCAGGCCGTAGCCCTCCTCCAGCCGGCCGGGGATATAGCTGACGCAGTCCGCGCCGTGGCGGCGGAGGAAATCCGTCAGCAGGCAGGTGGAGGTGATGCCGTCCACGTCATAGTCGCCGAATACGGCGATCTTCTCGCCCATAGCCATGGCGAGGCCCACTCTTCCGGCGGCCAGGTCCATGCCCGTCATCAGGAAGGGGTCGATCAGGGGGGCGTTGCAGTCCAGGTAATTTTCGGCCTGGAAGGGATCCCGGATGTCCCGGGAGGCAAGTACCATGGCGGCCAGCGGTGGATATCCGCCGCCTACCAGGGCGTTGACGGCGGTCATTTCCGGCTCCGCCACATTCCAAATTCCATATTTCACAGCTACACACATCCAATAATAACATTTTCCTAATATTATAACAAAAATACACGGATTGCACAATAGGAAGATGGAATTTTTATTGGATGTGCCACCGAACAAAAAACCGTGGGAGGAAAGATCCTCCCACGGCAATACGGGTAAAGATATAAGGTGTCAGTTTCGGGCTGGTCACGCGCTAATGCAGAATTGTGAATGCAAAGTGATGGGATTTCTTTCATTCTGCATTTTCTTATTTTTTGCGGTACAGCAGCCGGATGGCATTCAGCACACACAGCATGGCGACACCGGAATCGGCGAAGACTGCCAGCCACATGGAGGCGTAGCCGAACAGGGCAAGGACCATGACCAGTAACTTAACAGCCAGAGCAAAGACCACATTCTGCCATGCGATCCGGCTGGTCTGGTTGGCAATGGACAAAGCCTGGGGTATGGCCTCCGGGTCGGAGGTCATAAAGACCACGTCTGCCGCTTCGATGGCGGCGTCGGCACCGCTGCCCATGGCTGCGCCTACGTCCGCGCCGGCCAGCACAGGGGCGTCGTTGATACCATCGCCCACGAACATGGCAGCTCCCTTCCGGGTGCGGATATCCTGGAGCTTTTCCAGCTTCTTATGGGGCAGGAGTTCTGCGTGGACTTCTTCGATGCCGGTCTCGCGGGCAACTGCATTGGCGGCGTCGGCGGCATCGCCGGTGAGCATAACGGTGGTGATGCCCCGGCTGTTCAGGGCCTGAACGGCGGACTTTGCGCCGGGCTTCAGGGTATCTGCAATGAGGATATAGCCTGCATAGACGCCGTCCACGGCGGTGAGGACCCGGGTGCCGTATTCCCGCAGGGATTCAAAGGGAACGCCCTGCTCCTGCAGCAGCTTTTCGTTGCCACAGAGGATCTCACGGCCTTCCAGCACCGCACGGATGCCCCGGCCGGGCAGTTCTTCCAGAGTTTCAGGCCGCTTCAGTTCCAGGCCATGGGTCTTTGCGGCAGCTACGATGCTGATTGCGATGGGGTGGGTGGACTGCTGCTCACAGCTGGCGCAGAGCATCAGCAGGTAATCAGGGCCGACGATCTTCTGGACGGAGAAATCGCCCTTGGTGATGGTGCCGGTCTTATCCATGACCACAGCCTTGGTTTTGCCCAGGGCTTCCATGGACTGGCCGCCTTTGAAGAGGATGCCCTTCTTACTGCCTGCGCCGATACCTGCAAAGAAGGCCAGAGGTACGCTGAGGACCAGGGCGCAGGGGCAGCTCATGACCAGGAAGGTCAGGGCGGTGTAGACCCAGTGGCCCCAATTGCCGGTGACCAGGGAAGGAAGGATGGCGGTAGCCAGGGCAATGGCCACCACGATGGGGGTATAGACCCGGGCGAACCGGGTGATAAAGCGGTCGATCCTGGGCTTGCTTGCAGCGGCATTCTCCACACTGTCCAGGATCCGGGTGACCATGGATTCTGCCAGGGGCTTTTCTACCCGGATGGTGAGCTGGCCCACGGTGTTGACGCAGCCGGAGGTGACGCTGTCTCCTTCAGCCACATGGACGGGGACAGGTTCGCCGGTGATGGGGGCGGTGTCGATGCGGCTTTCACCGCTGACCACCACGCCGTCCAGAGGGATCCGATCTCCGGGGCGGACCAGCAGGAGATCTCCCACACGGGCATCTCCGGCGGGGATGACACGGACGGAATCGCCTTCCATCAGGTTCACCACTTCGGGCCGCAGGTCTATGGCATCCATGATCTGGCTGCGGCTGCGTTCTACGGCGCGATGCTCAAAATATTCGCCCACCCGGTAGAACAGCATTACGCCCACGGCTTCCGGAGCTTCTCCGATGAGGAAAGCGCCGATGGTGGCAACGGACATCAGGAAATTCTCGTCAAAAATGCGGCCTTTTGTCAGGTTTTTCAGAGCGGTCATCACCACATCCTTACCCAGGATACCATAGGCGATGAGGCAGAACAGATATGTAGGCCAGGTCAGGGCGAAGTGGTTTAACACCAGGCCAAGGGCAAACAGCCCTGCGCCTGCCAGCAGGGGGAGGATGCTTTCGGAACCGCCGTGGTCATGTTCATGGGACCTTTCTTCGTGGGGGTGTTCGTGGTGGTCGTGGCCGCAGTCGCAGCCGCAGCCGTGTTCGTGATGGTGGTCATGGCCACAGCCGCAGCCATGATCGTGGTGCGGCTCCTGCCGGGCGGGGGTATGTACCTGATCTCTGGGCAGGATCACAACACCGTCCTCCACGGTCCGGGCGATCTGAGTCAGTTCTTCGATCAGGGCATCCGGGTCCTCCGCCGTCAGCCGGAGCTGCTTGGTGGAGAAGGTAATGGTGGCTTCCTGCACCTGGGGATGGGCGTTGAGTTTTGCTTCGATCTTGGCAGCGCAGTTGGCGCAGTCCAGATTTTCGACGCTGTATACTTTCTTCTGCATGGGATGACCTCCCTGTAATTTAGTTTAACGTATGAACATACGCTCATGTGTTGAAATAAGTATAACCCAGGGAGGGCGGTTTGTCAATAGGGAAAATGGAAAAATACGCCTGTTGTTTGGAACGGAAGGCGTAAGCGAGCCGGTGTGAAGATAAATTGTAGTTTACGGACGAAAGAAAGCCTTCCCTATTGGGGAAGGTGGCACGGCGCAGCCGTGACGGAAGAGGTGTTACCGCAGTACGTTTTCGCCGCATGGAACGGAAAAACGAAACATTGTACCGCACCTCTCCCGCCCCCTACGGGGGCACCCTCCCCAAAGGGGAGGGCTTGCGACTGCGCCGCGAAACGATAATTTACTTCCTCCGGTTCTCCATATGCCCG
>JAXJVC010000332.1:0-2773 GCA_036308745.1 Oscillospiraceae bacterium
AATTATCTGCGCTGCCTCCACCTCAAATTTCTTAGCAGAAATTGCACAGTAGTCTTTATTGTTGGAAGTAGACTTTGCAGACAGCGTACCGCCAGCAACTTTGACATCGCCATTCGTAAAGATGCCATATCGACCACCCTCTACATTCACAGCATTCTCTGCGCTGTTGGTGATGGTAACATCATCTTTGGCATAAATGCCGTATTGGCCACCCTTGGCAGTCAGAGTGGTCTTGGTAATTGTAACCTTACCATCGGTGGTCAGAATAGCATTAACATCTTTTGCCACAGAAGACACTTTGCTGTTTTCCATGGTGATATCCTTACCAACGTAGATACCGGTAACGTCAACAGTGACATCCACTTCCGTATTCTTGATCTGGATGCCGTTGAGTGCTTTCAGGCCGTTGATAGCATTCACGATGGTCAGCTTCTTGCCGTTCACAAGAATGTCCGCGGCATTGACGGCGCTGTCGGTACCGCCGGAGATAGCCACATCCGCATTGTCAGAAATAGAGACATTGCTCTTGGCATACAGTGCAGTCGTGCCGACCACATCAATGTTCACCTTACTGGTTCCGGAGAAAGCGATTTCGCCGTTGTCAGCATAAACGCCGTAGACATCAATCGGATTGCTAACTGTAACATTATTAGGCTCCACGACATCCATGTCCACAGAGGCAGAATCCTGCACCTTCACGCCGTTCTTTGCCCAGACACCCTTGGTCCGGCTGTCAACGCCGCCCTTGATGTCAATGACAACCTGGGCGCCGTCCTGAATAACCAGATTCTTCTGGACCATGATACCCACCAGACCCACTTCGCAGTTCTGGGTGCCCATGTTCATGGTAATGGTCAGCTTACCGTTACCACCAATAGTCAAGCTACCTGCGCTGTAGAGTGCTTCCGCACAGGTAGTGCCATTGGGAGCGGTCATATTGATCGTATTCTCGCCGGTCAGCATGATGACGGTATCGCCGTCCATCTGAATACCGGCAGTATTGCTGTAATTGTTCAGCTCCAGGGTCCCGGTGCTGGCGGTATAGGCAAAGCCCTCACCAGACAGATCGCTGGACCCCACACGCAGTTCCGCAGAGTTGGGAGTTGCCATGGCCGTCACAGGCAGGCACACTGCCAGGAGCAGGCACAGCAGCATACATACCAGTCTGCTTGTTACTTTTTTCATTTTTTCTTTCCTCCTGTTTCATAAATCTTATGCCCAAATGGGTGGTAATCCCCAGGATGTAATTTCCTGGTCTTGATGCATTACCGGTGCGCCACCGCCTTTCCGCCACATAAAGCACTGAATCAGACACATCTACAGAGCCCCGTGCTTATGTAATGTGAAAAATTTACTATGCTAATCATAGCAAGTTTTTCCACAAATTGCAAGAACTCGGCCCGTAAAATTGCTCCACCCTCCTATATTTTGGGCAATCAGGACAATTCTCCTACAGCATCTACAAAAATAAACGGCTTTTTTTGTATAATCCATCAATTATTTTGCATATAACAAGAAAAGCGCCGGCAGGAGACCAGAGTCTCATACCGGCGCTCTCATTCAATTCAAATCAGCTCAGCTTCTGCATAGCAGCCAGGCTCTGCTCCAGCTGAACGATCAGGTCGCGGTGCTTGGCAGCCTTTTCCCGCTCAGCATTGACAACGGCCTCAGGAGCCCGGGAGATAAACTTCTCGTTGGACAGCTTGCCCTCCAGGGATGCCAGGAATTTCTTGGCACCCTCCAGCTCCTTGGTGATCCGGGCGATCTCCTTGGCAACATCCACCAGCTGGCCCATGGGGATATACAGCTTGGCATCTGCGGTGGTGATGGTCACCATGCCGTCCAGATTCTCAGGCTCGGCTTCCAGCATGGTCACAGCATCGGCGTAAGCCAGACGCTGCAGGAAGCCCTCGCCCTCTTCAAAGATCTGCTTCTTAGCAGTCAGGACGTACAGGGCAGCCTTCTTGCTGGGAGGAACGTTCATTTCGGTACGGCGTGCGCGGATGGCGCGGATGGCTTCCATGACGGATTCCATCTGGGCTTCCTCTGCCCGGAATGCCAGGGCGTCGGAGTATTCAGGCCACTTGGCAACGATCAGTGCATCGCCCTCGTGGGGCAGACTCTGCCAGATCTCCTCGGTGATGAAGGGCATGAAGGGATGCAGCAGCCGCAGCACCTGATCCAGCACATACACCAGGACCTGGATGGCAGTCTGCTTCCGGTCAGCATCCTCGGAGTACAGTCTTGCCTTAGTCAGCTCGATATACCAGTCACAGTAGGTGTCCCAAATGAAGTCATAGACCTTCTGGATGGCGACGCCAAGCTCATACTTGTCCATGTTCTCGGTGACTTCCGCGATCAGGGTATTCAGCTTGCTCAGCACCCACTTATCAGCGATCTCCAGCTTATCCATGGCGGGCAGTTCGTTCTTGGCATCCTCAGCCAGGTTCATCATGACATAGCGGGAAGCGTTCCACAGCTTGTTGGCAAAGTTACGCATAGCCTCGCAGCGCTCCACATAGAAACGCATATCGTTTCCGGGAGAATTACCGGTAACCATGTTCATACGCAGGGCATCGCAACCGTACTTATCGATCATCTCCAGAGGATCGATGCCGTTGCCCAGAGACTTACTCATCTTCCGGCCCTGGTTGTCACGGACCAGGCCGTGGATCAGGACAGTGTGGAAGGGAGTCTTGCCGGTATGCTCACAGCCGGAGAAAATCATTCTGGCAACCCAGAAGAAAATGATATCATAGCCGGTGACCAGCAC
>JAXJVC010000333.1:0-4200 GCA_036308745.1 Oscillospiraceae bacterium
GCAAACCCAAACAGCGCAATCTGCGTGTTGCCTTCACCGCCCGTAGCCGGCAGTTCCACACCAGGTTCATTGCTGATCACCTGATTTGGGTAGTTCGGCAGAGGGGTAGTCGGAGCCGGAATCGGGTCTCCAGTCGTTCCATCCGCGTTCTTCTTGTAGATAACCACATTCTGGAACTCGGGCGTATCCGGGCCGACAGAGAAGACGTAGACCGCATCCGGATCGGCATAGTAGCCATCTGGTGCCTTGGTCTCAACCATCTCATAGTTGCCCCACGGCAGGTTGTGGAAGCCAATGCGCCCCGCAGTGGTGTAGGCGTCGTACGCCCAGTCGGGCTTGCCCCCCTCCTTAGCGCATGTGCCGGTCGTATCGCCATCGGCAGCCACACAGTCGGTGATCGTTACGGTAATCGCATTTCCTCCGTCATACGGGGTGTACTTGATCTGCCATTCGGAGCCGGCGAGGTACCTCGTGTCATCTTCCGAGCTCACCTTGCCCCAATACACATTACCGGTTTTTCGCGTATTGCCAATAGGTTTGTTATTAACATGCACAGTTTCTTCACTATCGGTGACAGTGAACTCGTACGGGCCGCCCACCTTGTCGTAGCCTTCCGGAACGGTGGTCTCCGAGATGCGGTACTTACCGACCGGCAGCTTCTTGACCAGGAACTTACCGGGAGCTGGGTCCTCATCCTTATACGTCACCGAAGCGTTGCATGGGGCCTCGGTGCAGTCCAGCACTTCGTTGATGGTCTTCCAGGTCACCTGACCTTCGGTGCTAGTGATCTCCTGCTCGATCGTCCAGCCGGAGCCAGCCAACGCCGTGTGGGTCGTGCTGTCTTCCTTCTCCCAAATCACCTGCGTAGGCTTGTCGGAAATCCAGCCCATATCACCCACAATGGAAGGCTTCACATCGCCGGTCCACGTGACCTTGCCGTCAGCACCGATCGTGAACTTGTACACAGTCGGATTCAACAGATACCCGGACGGGGCCGTCTTCTCCTGCAGCGTGTAGTCGCCTGCCGGCAGGTTCAGAATGGCGAACCGGCCAATCTGAGAGTTGGAATCCGCATAAGTGGCATCCCTTCCCTGAACCCGCATACGCGCTTTGCGGAAGGTTTGCAGCGAAGCGGTATCTTCGGCATCCTGCTTGGGAGAGGAAGCCGATTCGGCATTGTCGCTTGACTGCAAAGACACAGCATTGCGAGCGGCACTGCGGGTAACGGAACAGCCAGATGGTGCTCCGGAGTTCACATTTCCGTTATCGATATTGTATGCCTTCTCAGTGCCAGCAATCGATATTTTATCGGAACCTTTGACCTTATAGGTATTGGTATCACTGCCCATCGTTACCTTGACCTTGAAGGATTTCCCAACAATCGGCACATCATACTTATACCAATTAGTTCCTGCACACGGTGCCAGCTCCATGGTAGGCCGTGAGTCCCAAGTGGAGCCATTATCGTTGGAATCCCAATAGTGAATGCGCGGTGCAGTAGATGCATTAAGCCAATGCACATATACAGCCGTTGTATTGGATACGGGATTCGTCACCTTGATTTCAACGGACTTCCACTTGGTCTCATCATCCTTGCACTTGGCCCAGATGCGCGTGGTGCCGGTCTTAAGCGGCGTGACCACGCCCTTGTCCACGGTTGCCACAGAAGGATTCGAGGATTCCCATGTGATGCTGTTGTTGAGCACACCGGGATCGGCTGTCGCCGTCAAGGTGATGGTGTTCCCCACAGTCATCGAAATGCTGGCAGGAGCCGCCTGGCCATTGTATTGCAGGGTGAGGCTATTGAGCTCGACCGACTTGACCGTCAGCGTGACATGCGCTTCAAGGCGGTCACCACTTGCGTTGGTGTCTACAGTGGTTGCGGTAATCACTACCGGCTCGTTATTCGCTGGCACATGCAGCACGGTGACGTGCCCATCCTGCACTTCCACATCATCCGGATGGGAGGAGGACCACGTCACATCCTGAGTCGCGTCTTCGGGAAGTACTTTTGGCGTCAGGCTCAGCGTGCTTCCCTCAGCGACTTCCAGCGCACCAGAGGTCACGTTGTTTTCACCGTTGAACAGCTGGATGCCTTCCACGGCCTTGGTGTTGTCGGTGATCTCCTGGGACCACCCGTCTGCGCCCGTCTTGGTCAATGTCCAGACAGAGCCGGGAAGCCCCTTGTGCGATGAGTCGCCATCGGCGTACTTGCCCCACTGCACTGATCCGCCTTGAGGTTTGTTGATGATGCCGGGCACAGTTGCGCCATTGTCGCCGGGAACGTCGTTCTTGATTCCCCACTGGGACGAATCAGTGATTTGAGTTCCGCTCTTGTCATATGCGGCAATGATGTCCTTATTCGAGATAGAACCTTTGTCCGTGGTGTGGATGGCGTAGATGTTGTCTGATTTCACGTACCCTTGCGGAGCCGTCAGCTCCTTGATGTAGTACGTGGCATCGGGCTCAAGGGAATCCACACGGAATTTGCCGTCGGCTGGGTTCCAGTCGCCGGATGGGGGGTCATTGTCCTTGACCGCAGGGTAAAGGGCGTTCTGTTCCGCAACGGCATCCTGCACGTTCTTATAGACGCCCCACGTGGAGCCTGCGAGCGTATTGCCGCTTTCATCGACCTTGGTCCAGCTAATGGTGGAGCATTCGCTGCGCAGCGAGCCCTTCCACGGGAAGTTGTGGCGTTCCTGATCCATATCGATGACAGATGAGGAATTGCCTTCGCCAATTCCATCGGGGAAATTCGCAGCAAAATCCGGGTTGTACATCATGAAATCCTGACCAACCCACACTCGGCCGTTGGTCGTGACATGGTCCTCGAACGAGCCACGTGGCACGAGGATGGAACCAATCATGGCTGCGGCCGGGTCGTCGCCCACCTTAGTGGAGATATCCGTAACACCAAGAGGGCCGGCATTTGCCCAGCGCACCGCTTGCCCATTGGTCAGTACGCCACCACGGATGGTGAGCTTGGGTGTCTGCGCAAAGTTCCACAAAATGGACTGCGAGGCCTGATTGTAGGCTTTCTGCTTCGCTTCAGACGCGAGTTTGGCGTAGCCGTTGCCGATTTCCTCGCCGTTCCACCAGAAGCGCCAACCATTGTGGAAATCGATTGACTGATTCCCTTTGACATTGACAACGACCGATGCGCCTTCCTTGATGTTCTGGAAGTTGAACACCAGACCATTTGCGCCATCACTGTTGAGATCGGATGCATTCACATCGAACACGATTGTGGAATTCTGGTTGGCCGCCCCACCGCCGTCGAAGGTGATCATCTTCTCTTTGTAGTTCGAATCATTGAACGTCATCTTGACGCCAATGTAAATCGTCTGATTGTTCTTTCCTGACCGGCTATGTCCGGAATTGTACTTGTCTCGAACATAGCCATACTGGCTTTCAGTAGAAGGCGCGGTCTGGTTCACAGTGACTGTAGAGGTCTCCTGCGCAGGAATAGCCCCCAACATATCAGAAAGCTCGGTAATGGTCTGCGTGTTGCCACTGTAATCATGCTGGTTGCCATTCAGAGTAACGGTCTTCAACGGATTGTTCTGGTTCCAATCGACCACGCTGCCTGCACTGGTGCTATAGATTGATTTCCAACCGGAATTTGCCGGCACGCCATCCGTATAGTCTTTTCCGGGCTTCAGCCCCTTCAGCCCGATGGCCGCGCTTTCCTTGCCGTTGATCTTCGCGTTGTAGTTGAATTCGCCATCCTTGGTGGGGCCAATCCAACCACGACCTGTGGCGTTGTAGCCCAAAGCGCTTACCGCTTGGCCATTGAGATCCGTCAGGCTGATGACGCTGTTGGTGTCATTGACCACGAGCGAATCGCTACCCGCCTGCGGCCTATATTGCGCACCAAAGCCCACGATGCCGAAACGGAATCCGCGGTTGCCCCAGCTGTTCTTCTTTGCATTGATTGCGAGCTTACCCGCGACAAGCGTCGAGCCCTCCGCTTCAACGGCGTAGGAAGGATATGGTTGTGTCGAAGCGTTATAAGTGCTGGCACCCGTGGGAGCGCCCACATACATGTCTCGTCCGACCCAGGTTGCAATGCCATCATCAATCTTCGCATCGGAGGTGTGGTCGCCCATTGTGATGTCCTGCGGCGTGCAGATGCCCGCTTCAGCCGCTTGGGCGGTCCTCGGCAGCAACGCGGGAACGGCGGTGGCGAACATCATCGCC
>JAXJVC010000334.1:0-2597 GCA_036308745.1 Oscillospiraceae bacterium
CCGGTTTTGCAGGGACTTTGCTCCCTGAAGGTGGGAGAAAAAGCGGAGCAGGCCCAGGTGGAGGATATCGCCCGGCTGCTGGCGGAGGTCCTGGAGATGGCGGCGGGGCGGAGAAAAAAGACAGAGCTGCTAGAAAGGCTTACGACTGTGGAAGGAAGTACTGCGCACCGTTTTGGTGGCATTGCGCCTGCGGCGCCTATAATCTCTTTTTCCGGGGGTGTGGCGGACTGCATCCAGCGGGATGTACCTTGGCTGGAGTATGGGGATATGGGACCGTTGCTGGGTCGTGCCATCCGGGAGAGCAGACTGTGCCGGGAGGACTATGTGCTGGGCAGCGAGACCATCCGGGCTACGGTGATCGGCGCCGGATGCCACAGCGCCCAGTTGTCCGGAAGTACGGTGTTCCATCAGAATGTGGCCTTTCCGATGAAAAATGTGCCTGTGGTCAATATCCCGGCAGAGCTGCAGGAGGAAGGGCTGACGGCGGCCATCCGTCGGGAGCTGGCAAAGCAGGAGGGCATGGCGGTGATCGCCATGCCGGGGCTGATGTCTCCCTCCTATGCCCAGGTGGGGATGCTGGCGGAGGAGATCGCTGCCGCTGTGGGCGACAGACAGGTGATGGTTTGCCTGGAGCAGGATATGGCAAAGGCACTGGGACAGGCATTGGCATTGCGGTTGGGAAGGGATGTCGGCATCCTGTGCCTGGACCGGGTGAAGATTGGAGAGGGAAGCTATCTGGATGTGGGTGCCCCGGTGGGGCCGGCCATGCCGGTGGTGGTGAAAACATTGGTGCTGGGAAAGTAAATTGTTGCTTTTGGGACGGTTCCCGTCCCAATGCAAAATTCAGAATGCAGAGTGCAGAATGAAGGTATTTCTTTCGGAAATGATGAATCAATTTAGGACCATCCGCGAAGCGGATACCAAAATTCTGCATTTTGCACTTTGCATTATGCATTAACAATTGGGTTAGGAGAAAACCATGAACAAACAGGAACTATCCGCCATGGTGGCGCAGATTTTAGGGGAACTGGGGACCGGGCAGGAGCCTATGGTCAAGGGAAGTGATTACAAGCCTGCAAATCCCGGTCCGGAAAAGAAGGATTTGGGCTTCCGGGATGGGGATTTTGTCCCGGATGTGACAGCGCTGGATCTGCGCAAACTTTATCTGGTGGAAAATCCGGAAAATGGGGACAAATACCGGAAAATGAAGGAACGGACCCCGGCACGGCTGGGCAGCGGTCGGGCGGGAGCCAGGTATAAGACCCTGACCATGCTCCGGTTCCGGGCGGACCATGCGGCGGCACAGGACGCGGTGTTCTCTCAGGTCAGTGAGGATTTCGCGGCGAAGAACGGCATGGAAGAGGTGCAGACCCGGTGCCACAGCAAGGATGAGTATCTGACCCGACCGGACCGGGGCAGGACCTTTGACGAGGAAAACCAGCGGAAGATTCGCTCTGCCATTCCCGGGACACCCAGGGTGCAGATCGTGGTGGGGGATGGCCTGAGCTCTGCCGCCATCACCGCCAACGCCATGGACTGCCTTGCGGCCATCCGGGACGGACTGAAGATTCGGGGCATCGATGCCGGGACGCCGATCTTTGTACGCTACTGCCGGGTAGGCGCAGGAGATGCCATCGGCGATGTGACCGGATGCGAGTTGGTGTGTATGCTGGTGGGAGAGCGGCCCGGTCTGGTGACGGACAAGAGTATGTCGGCTTATATCACCTATCAGCCCCGGACTGGTGTGTCGGAATCCAGCCGGACGGTGGTCAGTAACATCCATGCCCAAGGCACTCCTGCGGTGGAGGCCGGGGCCCACATTGCGGGTCTGATCGAAACCATCCTCAAGAAAAAGGTTTCCGGCGTGGGTCTGCACACGGAGGCGGTGGGATGATCCCGGTAAGGGTTTTGGCGGTGCGGTATCTGGCCAACGCCACTCCCGCGATGTGTGCCGCCCTGGGTGCACCCAAGGGATATCCCTCCCTTGCCATGCTTACCACGGACTGCGACGATGCCACCTACATCGCGCTGGATGCGGCTACCAAGGCGGCAGAGGTGGAGGTGGCTTACGGGCGGAGCTTTTACGCCGGGGCGGCCAATGCCTCTACCCCAAACGCGGGAGAGGTCATCGGCATTCTGGCAGGGCGGACCCCCGGGGCGGTGCGAAGCGGCATGGAGGCGGCCCTGTCCACCTTGCAAAGGGTTGGTTTTGAAGAGGTCAACGACGTGCCTTATCTTGCCCATACGGTGAGCAGCGTAGGGTCCTATCTTGCCAAAGAGGCTGGGGTAAGGCCCGGGACGGCGCTGGCGTATCTCATTGCGCCGCCGCTGGAGGGGATGTACGCCATGGACGCGGCACTGAAGGCCGCGGATGTGAAGCTGTGCAAGCTCTATGCGCCCCCCAGCGAGACCAATTTTGGCGGTGGCTTGCTGTCCGGGACCCAGAGTGCCTGTGACGCGGCCTGCCGGGCTTTCGCCGACGCGGTGGCGGAAGTGGCTGCAAGGCCGGTGGAAGGGTAAATTGTAGTTTACGGACGAAAGAAAGCCTTCCCCTTTGGGGAAGGTGGCACGGCGCAGCCGTGACGGAAGAGGTGTTA
>JAXJVC010000335.1:0-5089 GCA_036308745.1 Oscillospiraceae bacterium
ATCGGCGGACATCCCCACGTGGTCCAGCCTGTGCAGCTTCTGGAAAGCACCGTTGACCCCGAACACAAGACGGTGTGTCTGTACTCCATGGGCAATGCTGTGTCCAACCAGCGGCTGGGCAATATCTCCTATATCAACACAGCCCACACCGAGGACGGCGTCCTGTTTACTGTTACCTTTGAAAAGTATTCTGACGGTACGGTCTATCTGGCGGGCGCGGATGCCATCCCCACCTGGGTGAATATGCACAGCAACAGCGGCGGAAAGCGGGAATATAACATCCTGCCCCTGGATTATGACCGGGTGGGAGAATGGACCGAGATGTTTGACATCGGAGACAATACCCTGAATGCTGCCAAGAACTCCTATGAGCGTACCATGGCCATCGTTGGTGAGGGCCTGGCGGCATCCCAGGCATGGCTGGAAGAGGAAAAGGTCCAGCGGGAGGAATATTACTATGACCTGGCGATGAACCCGGAAAAGTACGCCACCGAGGCGACAGAAGCATTTGTGGAGGAACCCACGGAAGTGGAGACCACCGAGGCGGCATAAAAAGGAAGCGGACTGCATTTGCAGTCCGCTTTTTACCGCTGTTTACAGGCGTAATAGTAGGCCTTTTTGAAATCCTCCAGCTCCCGGTAGCATTGTTCCAGTCGGGCGGCGGATTGCTGGGGCCAGGCGGCTTCTGCGCCGTGGAAGTGGCGAGCGGCGGCAGAAAACTCCCGGAGGGCAAGGTGGGCTTCGCCCCGGAGGAAGCACCAGCGGGGAGTGGTCCGGTCTTCCGCCGCGTCCAGAAGCCGGGCGGCTTTGCCAGGGTCCTTTGCCATCAGGGCGGCCTCCGTCCGAAGGAGCAGGTCTTCATCCAGGCTGGGAAGTGCGGCACAGAGGACGGAGAGGTTTTGCTCCGGAAGCCGGGCCAAAAGACGCAGACGGCGGTGTTCCAGTGCGTCGGAAAAATAGGGGACAGGGGCTTCGGCGGCTCGGTCCAGCAGTTCCCGGGCATAGGGAAAGCGGCCCTCCGTGATGGCGGTCTCCGCCAGGGACAGGAGGGTAAGGGCCTGCAAAAGCTGCTGTTCCCGGTCGTAGACCGGGTCGGGATTGCGGTATTGGGACAGGGCATCCAGCGCGGCAGAGAAATCGCCGCAGTCGAATGCGTCCCTGGCCTGGACGATTGTTTGCTGGTTGGGGGAGACCACGGCGTCCTCCTCCAGAAAATAGCTGACGGGCTTTCCCAGTCGGGCAGCCAGATACTGGAGGGTAGCCATGGAGGGGCGGGCGGTGCCGTGTTCGATTTGGGAGAGCATATTCCGGGTGATTTCCTCGCCGCAGAGCTGCCGCTGACTCAGCCCGGCTTCCTGCCGGGCCCGGAGCAATTTTTCGCCAAGTTCCATGGGGACCTCCTGGGTAATTGTGATTTACCTCACTATAGCATATTATTCGGAGAATTGCTACCGTCATAAAAAATTCATTTGCTATTTTAGCGGAATTGGATTATAACAATAGTAATGTATTTTGGATCGGAGAAATGCTATGGATTTTCGAGAAATGAAGGCCACTGCCGCCCAGCGGTTGGCGGAGGCCCGGGATGAGAAAAAGATCGCCCTGATCTTCGGCGGCATTACGGTGGGGGCATCCCTGCTGGTAACCGTTGTGAACTACTGCTTGGGGCTGGAGATCGGCAAGACCGGAGGATTGAGCAATTTTGGTCTCCGCTCTATTTTATCTGCGGTACAGACGGTGCTGCCAATTGTGCAGATGTTTGTGCTGCTGTGCCTGGAGCTGGGATATACCGCTGCTATGCTGCGGATCAGCCGGGGTCAATACACCTCGCCCCAGACCCTTCGGGCAGGGCTGCAGCGGTTTGGTCCTCTGCTGCGAAGCCTGCTGCTCCAGAGCCTGATCTATATTGGGGTAGGTATGCTGAGCTCTTATCTGGCGATGCAGATCTATCTGCTCACGCCTCTGTCCAAAGGATTTGTGGAGGCGGCAGCATCCTTAATGACCAGCACGGACATTGAGGCGGCGATCCTGATGGCGGATGAGGCTACCCAGCTTGCATTGCTGAAAAGTCTTGCGCCCATGTATGTACTGATGCTGGTGATTTTCGGTATCCTTGCCATCCCCATTTCCTACCAGTACCGGATGGTAAATTTCGTGCTGCTGGATAAGCCCGGCATCGGAGCTGTTCGTGCTTTGCGGGAAAGCAAGGCCATGATGCGGCGCAACCGTGTGACCCTGTTCCGACTGGATCTCAGCTTCTGGTGGTACCATGGACTGACGGTGCTGGCATCGGCGGTCTGTTATGGCGATGCTATCCTGGCACTGCTGGGGTTGGAATTGCCCTGGTCCGGAGATGTCAGCTATTTCCTGTTCTATGGACTGTATCTGGCGGCGACGCTGGCCTTGGTGTATTTCCTGCGGAACCGGGTGGATGTGACCTATGCCCTGGCCTATGAAGCCCTGCGGCCTAAGGAAAAGGAAACCTCCGGTGTGGTGCTGGGAAATATATTCAATATGTAAAAATGGAGCGCACCCCGGGTGGGGTGCGCTCGTTGTGTTATATTGCTTAGCCAACCACGGTCACAGCGGTGATGTGGGGGTTGGGGCCTTCGTACCAGTACAGGAAGCCCTCGACATCCACAACGTTGCCGACTTCCAGGGTGCCAACAGTGGTGTAGACCTCGGTCTCGGGGCCGGTCAGGTAGACTTCTACGCAGAAGCTGTAGGAAGCGTCGCCGTAGCCCAGGGTGACGTAGATATCGTCGCCGTGCTCGCCGTTCTTGTACTCGACAGCCTCGACAGTCATGCCCTTGAAGGACACGAACTCGTTCTGGTGGGCGATCAGCTCTTCAGTACCCAGCAGAGCGGTGACGTCCAGTGCTTCAGCCACGAAGGTGTCACCATCGACGAACTCGAAGGTGCCGTCCATGACTTCAACCTCGCCAGCCCACTCACCCTTGTAACCGGTGACGCGGATCTTGGTGCCGGGAACCAGCTTGGCAGCGTCTTCCTCGGAGCACTGGAGCTCATACAGGAAGTATGCGCCGTCTTCGCTCTGGCAGTAGACGGTAATCTTGTTGTCCCACCAGGACTGATGGCCCTGAACATAGGTCTCGATGACGACCTCGGTATCCAGCTCGGCGGCAATGTATTCCTCATGGGTCATGGCAGCAGCCACAGCCTCGGTAGCGGGCTCAGTGGGTGCTTCGGTTGCCACGGTGGTGGGAGCCTCAGTAGCGGGCTCAGTGGGCTCGGTGGAAGCGCAGCCGGCGAAGGCCAGAACCATGGTCAGAGCCAGCAGCAGTGCGATAAACTTCTTCATTTTCATGTCTCCTTTTTGAGATGTTCTGTGCGGATGCACAAGAATGATTATAGCGTGTATTTTTCAGAAATCAATGGAAATCCAGCATTTTTGTGATTTTTACCATTTATCCCGTCTGTTTCTTCCGCTTCTTTAGGAATTCGCGGACAACATAGGCAAGGATGCCTGCCCAGCACAGGGCCAGTCCTCCCAGCAGTGCCGCCGCCTCGCCGGGCAGGGGGCCCAGGGTGATCCTGCTGCTGCCGTCGGTTTCGGCGATCTGATCCAGCCGGTACAGGGAGGTCATCTCCGCATAGAGGTTTTCCATATAAGCATCGTCCACCGTCTGACCTCTGCGGACGGATTTGTTCACATCCTCGATCAGCTGTCCCGCGGCATTGCGCAGGGAGGCAGAACCGTTGAACACCGGTGTCACGAAGGTGTTGCCGGTATTTTCCATCAGCAGCCGGGTAGCATCGATCTTGACGGAATAGTATAGCTGGTTGTCCTCTCCGCTGCGGCTGAGGTAATTCTGATACTCCGGGCTTTTCTGGGCTTTGGACGTCACCGGTGTGTAGCCCTCGGTCTGGGAATATGCGATCTGCACCTCATTGGTCAGCATATACTGGGCAAAGAGCCAGCTTGCCAGCACCTCCTGGGGATCCTCCTTGTTGAAGACACACATAGAGGGCCCCTGAGAGATCATAACGGGATTTTTCGGGTCAAACTGGGGGATGGGCATGACCACTGTCTCAAAGTCCACCAGCTTATCCTCGGCAATGTCTACCAGCGGGGCATCGGAGCCCATCCAGGTGGCACCGGCGGTGGAGTCCACGGCGAAGATGCACTGGCCCGCGTTCAGAAAATTGGCGGGGTAACCGTTGAGCTTGAAGGTGGAGAAGGCACCGACCTCCACATTTTCCGCAATGGTCAGCAGCAGTTCCTTTGTGGTATCGTTGAAGATTTCCACGTCACCGGCGTGGGTAGAATAGCCGCCGTTCAACTGCCGCAGCATCTGGATCATCATATTGTCCGTGGATTTATACAGGAAGGGGATCATGACCTTCTGGCCGTTGATCAGGTAGTTGCCATCTCCGTCCTTTGCTGTAGCGGCCCGGGATACCTCCCAGACAAAATCCCAGGTCAGTGTTTCCGGAAGCGTATAGCCCAGCTTCTCCACAAGGGTCTTGTTCACATAGCAGCATTCCGTGGAACGCATATAGGGAATGGCGTAGTAGTGACCGTTGAAGGCGCATTCCTCCAGGAACTGGGGGATGATCTCCTTCTGAGTGGGAGAATCAAAACGCACCTGGCTGCCTCCCAGACCGTATTTGGGGTCGGCAAAGAGGTCATCCAGGGGCACCACTGTATCCGCACCGGTGAGATAGGTAGCAATATGGTCGGGATAGGTGATGCAGACATTGGGCGTGGTATCGGTGGCAATATTGGTAATGACATCGTTGTAGATCTTGCCGTAGTCCGTATACAGCCGCAGATTTACCGTGATATTGGGATACAATGCCTGGAAGCCTTCGATGGCCTGCTTATAGATCTCTACCTGGGTCATGTTGGTATCGTTCTTGGCCCAAAAGGTGATTTCATAATTCCGGGAGGTGTCAAATTCTCCGGGAATCTCAAACACCTTCTGCTCCTGATTTCCATGACAGGCGGTGAGGGACAGAAGTAAAACAGTGATCAGGAGGAGGGAAATAACTTTTTTCATCCTTTGGTACCTCCCTGGGCAACGCCCGCCATGATCTTTTTCCGGAAGATCAGGAACAGTACGAT
>JAXJVC010000336.1:0-4039 GCA_036308745.1 Oscillospiraceae bacterium
AAAAAGCCCTTGACTTTTTCTGTACGGGATGCTAAAATAGTCCAGCCGCATTGAAGGGGCTTAAGTTGGTGCGCAATCACCACGCCTCAAAAGCGAGACTACACAAAATAAAGTAGGTGAAATGAAATGAAAGCAGTTATCGTGACCGGTGGCAAGCAGTACACCGTGGCTGAGGGCGACATCCTGTTCGTTGAGAAGCTGGGCGCTGAGGTCGAGGAGACCGTCAAGTTCGACCAGGTTCTGGCTGTGCTGGATGGCGAGAACACCAAGATCGGCGCTCCCGTTGTTGAGGGTGCAGCTGTCGAGGCTAAGGTCGTCAAGAACGGCAAGGGCAAGAAGATCCACGTCCTGAAGTACAAGGCTAAGAAGAACGAGAAGAAGAAGATCGGCCATCGTCAGCCTTACACCAAGGTGGAGATCACCAAGATCGCTCTGTAATTGATTATGACAAGATGCGAATTTTTCACCGAGAATGACCGGATCACCGGTTTCAGTATCTCGGGTCACAGCGGTTATGCTGAGGCAGGCAGCGACATCGTCTGCGCCGCCGTCAGTGCCGTTGTTGCCATGGCGGAGGCCACCATCAATGATGTGTGCGGCGCCAAGGCTAAGGTCCGGGTTAAGGACGAGCAGGCTCGTATCACCCTGACCCTCCCCGTTTCCTGCGACGAGGAAGACTCTGTTCAGGCGGTTCTCGCCGGCATGATGATCTACCTGTGCAGCCTGCGGGATGATTATCCTGATTATATCGAAGTTTTGGAGGTGTAACACCATGCTGAAGATTGGTATTCAGTTCTTCGCTCACCATAAGGGCGGCGGTTCCACCAAGAACGGCCGTGACTCCGAGGCTAAGCGCCTGGGCGTCAAGCGTGCAGACGGTCAGTTCGTTCTGGCTGGCAACATTCTGGTTCGCCAGAGAGGCACCCACATCCATCCCGGTGTCAACGTTGGTATCGGCAAGGATGACACCCTGTTCGCTCTGGTTGACGGTACCGTCAAGTTCGAGCGCAAGGGCAAGGATCGCCGTCAGTGCTCCGTTTACGCTGAGCAGTAATGGATTCAAAAAAAGCTGCCGCACTGCGGCAGCTTTTTTAATGCTAAATGCAGAGTGCTGAATGCAGAATTGAGGTATGCCCTCCGGGCATGATTGATAATACGTCCCTGAAAGGGACACCATAATTCTGCACTTTGCATTCAGCATTCTGCATTTGGTATTAACGGTCCTTTTTCTTTTCATAAGGAGGTTTTTATGTTTGTAGATAAAGTAAGAATTACCGTCATCGGCGGACGGGGCGGCGACGGTGCTGTGGCCTTCCACCGGGAAAAGTATGTGGCTTCCGGCGGTCCTGACGGCGGCGACGGCGGTCACGGCGGCAGCGTCATCCTGCGGGTCAATGACAATATGTCCACCCTGCTGGATTTCCGCTATAAGCGTAAGTATGTGGCTCAGGCAGGCGTAAACGGCCTGGGCCGGAAGATGGCGGGCAAACGGGGCGAACCTCTCATCATTGAAGTGCCCCGGGGCACTGTGGTCCGGGACGCCGAGACCAACCAGATCATTGTGGATATGTCCACCGGCGAGGATTTCATTATCGCCAAGGGCGGCCGAGGTGGCTGGGGCAATGCCCACTATGCAACGCCCACCCGGCAGGTCCCTCGGTTTGCCAAGGCCGGTCTGAAGGGCCAGGAGCGGGATATCATCCTGGAACTGAAGCTTCTGGCTGACGTAGGTCTGGTAGGCTTCCCCAACGTGGGCAAGTCCACGCTGCTGAGCGTTACTTCCAATGCCCGGCCCAAGATCGCCAACTATCACTTTACCACGCTGTTCCCCAACCTGGGCGTGATTTATGTGGATGAGGGCGTGTCCTTTGTTATGGCGGACATTCCTGGCATCATCGAGGGAGCTGCGGAGGGTGCGGGTCTGGGCCATGATTTCCTTCGTCACATTGACCGCTGCCGTCTGCTGGTTCATGTGGTGGATGTATCCGGCAGCGAGGGCCGGGATCCTGTGGAGGATTTCCACGCCATCTGCGAAGAACTGCACAACTACAGCATCGACCTGGGTGACCGGCCTATGATTGTGGCTGCCAACAAGGTGGATCTGCTGATGCCCGAATCTGACAATCTGGAGCGGCTGCGGGCCGCTGTGGAGGAGGCCGGCTGTGAGCTGTACGAGATCAGCGCAGGCACCACCCAGGGTACCCGGAATCTGATGCGGGTAGTGGCGGAAAAGCTGCGTTCTCTGCCGCCCGTCACCATTTATGAGCCGGAATATGTGGAGATCATTGAAGCTCCTGCAGATCCCACAGCCTTCGACATTGAGCACTACGGTAACACCTGGCTGGTCACCGGTACCTGGCTGGAGCGGCTGGTGCAGAACATCAATTTTGACGACTACGAATCCCGGAACCACTTCGACATGCAGCTGAGAAAGGTGGGCCTTTTTAAGCGGCTGGAGGAGATGGGCATCCAGGACGGCGATACCGTGGATATCTACGATATTGAATTTGAATATCAGCGGTAAAATTTCACAAAAACATTTGCATATTTCAACTTTTTCTTGTATAATAATAGGGTCACAAGGTGTGACCCTATTTTTTATTGGATGGAGTGATCGGCCATGATCCGCAATCTGAACCAGGTCGCCTTTCAGAGCTTTGGCACAGTTCCGCCCGAGCGGGCGCAGAATACCAAGAATATGGACAAGGACAGCGGCATTACCCTGGAACTGAGCCTGGAAAACGCAGTAGTCTACCGGGCGAAAGCGGACACCTGGGTCAAGTGCGGAACAGGCAAGAGTGTGCTGTCGGTTTCTCAGGATGGGGAAATGTATCAGGATTTTTACCTGGACAAGGTGGCCTGCATCAAACAGGGGGTCCTGTTTTCTCTGTCCCCTTTTAAGGGGGATGCCGCGGTGCTGCTGTATTCCCAGGAGACGCCGGAACAGGTGGGTACTCGAAACGCGGACAGCCACCGGGTGGATCACCGGCTTCGGGTGGATGGCCTGTACACCTTCTTCTATCAGGAACGGGAGCAGGGATTTGTCTTCTCTGGGGAATCCCATCCCATGCCTGAGCTGACCTATGTGGATCAGGGAGAGCTGCACAGTGTGGCCGATGGCCAGGATATCGTGCTGAAGCAGGGCGATATTGCTATTTTCGGCCCCAACCAGTGGCATATGCATTACGCCGACATTGGTGTTGCGCCCCGATATGTGACAATTACCTTTGACCTGGAGGGCGCAGATTTGACTCCGCTGCTGAACAAGAAGCTGGTGGCCCCCCAGCAGGCGGTGGCGCTGCTGCAGCAGATGCTGCGGGAGCAGGAGCGGATGGATGCTTATTCCAATGATATGATCATTTCCCAGCTGAATATGCTGCTGCTGATTCTGCTGCGGGAGGAGGCAGCACCCAGGGCGGGCAAGCTCCAGACCTCCAATGCGGTCCACAGCGAGAATGAGATTATCCGTCAGGCCCAGCAGTTTGTCAGTGCCCACATTCGGGAAAAGCTGTCGGTTCCTCTGGTGGCCCGGCAGGTGGATGTGAGCCCCAGCTATCTGACGGCTCTGTTCCACAAGAATCTGCAGATATCCCCCGGCGAGTATATCCGCCGGATCAAGCTCCAGGAGAGCAAGCAGATGATCCGGGAAAATAACCTGAATTTCACCGAGATCGCAGCGGCTCTGCAGTATTCCACGGTACACCACTTCTCCCGGCAGTTTAAGGAGAAGTTTGGCATCACCCCTACGGAGTATGCAAAGTCGGTAAGATAATCGAAACCCGCGCCGGAAGGCGCGGGTTTTGGCTGTTGTGGGGGAATAGATAAATTGTTGTTTAGCTGTGGGAATGTGAACGCCCTATGGGCGTTGGCATCCTTCGGATGCCGGGGATGCGGATTGCCACACCAGTCTGCGGACTGGTTCGCAATGACAAGCAAATTTGTTTGCTGATTGCACGGAAATCGGCGCAGAAAGTATCGAAGATACTGTCATTGCGAGCCAGTGCTCATACTGGCGTGGCAATCCGTTCCTCTGCAATGC
>JAXJVC010000337.1:0-11598 GCA_036308745.1 Oscillospiraceae bacterium
CTTTCAGCCCGCCGAATATTGCACCACAGCGCATTGTAACGGTGGATTGAGGGTAAGCCCACTCATATTAAGAAGGACAAACAATATTGTAAAAAAAAGTCC
The DNA here is from genome assembly GCA_036308745.1 of Oscillospiraceae bacterium. Taxonomy (GTDB): domain Bacteria; phylum Bacillota; class Clostridia; order Oscillospirales; family Oscillospiraceae; genus Faecousia. Next base: position 103 of record JAXJVC010000337.1, read on the forward strand.
CCGGCAGTTCCGTATGGAACTGCCGGGGAGCTTATCGATGGCGTTAACGCTGATATTTGCCCTTCTTGCCGGAGGGAAGCTTGATCTTCTGGGCCAGGAGGTGGCCGATGATACCGAACAGGATGCCGGCGAACACGGAGAAGATCACGTCGGTGGGGTAGTGGACGTACAGGTACAGCCGGGAGAAGGCGATCAGGATAGCCAGGATCAGGGCGGGAATACCAACCTTCAGCTTTTTGTTGTTGATCAGCAGCACCGTGGCAGCCTCAAAGGAGGCGATGGTGTGGCCGGAGGGGAAGGAAAAGTCATGGGGCGTTTCCACCAGCAGCTTGCCTGCCAGCAGAATGTCGTTCCAGGTCTTTCCCAGCTCTTTGATCTGGAAGTCATAGGGTCGGATACGAGCCACCAGGGGCTTCAGGGTCACGTTGCACACCAGCAGGCCCAAAGCCATGGCAATACCCATACCCAGGCCGATCTTCCGGGTCTTGGGGAAGAACAGCAGCACCACGGCGCAGGCGATCCAGAAGATACCGGCATCGCCGAATATGGTGATGATGGGCATGATGGTGTCCATAAATCCGGACTGCAGATGCGCCTGGATCCAGTCCAGGATGGGCAGGTCAAAGGACACTGCCAGTTGGTTCAGCAGAGCAAGCAGCATAGTTTAGGCTCCTTCCGTAGCGGCGGTGGGGGCGTCCTCGAACAGTGCGTACAGGGTCATGGGCTCCAGAGTTGTACCGGCGGGGATGTTTACGAAGCCGGTCTCGTTGGGGTTAAATACCACAGTCAGGGTCTTGGTGCCGTTCTCGTCCACATCCTCGCGGACCCAGCCGGAGAAGACTTTGCCCTCGGGGGCGGAGATCATGGGGGTGACCAGCTCGGTGGAATCGGTGGGATACAGCTCGGAGGAAAGCACGGTGTCGCCGTTCTTGAAGGTCAGGCGGACCTCACCAACAGGCTGCTGGACATCCACATTGGTCATTTCAAAGGCCAGCCACTTGCCGGTGTTCTGCTTTTCAAAGAACAGGGTGCTGTTGACGGTGTAGGGCTTGACGCTGCCGTCGGTACGGGTCACGTTCAGGGTCATGCTGACCTTGGCGGAGAACAGATCGTCGGTGTAGCGGCAGTATTCGGTGACGGATTCGTCAGCGAACTTGTAGCCGTTGTTGTTCTGCATCCAGGGGGTGCTCTTAACGATGATATTGTAGATGTTGGAGGAGGTCTCGAAGTGCCGTGCCACCTTGGCGGCGGAGGACTCTTCAATCATGAACAGGGCATAGGCCTTGGCTGCATTCAGAGCTGCGCTGTGCTCTTCCTCACTGATGGTGTTGCTTTCGGTGCGCTCAGTAAAGGTCTTGGTGGCATCGTCGTAGGTGACCTCCATCTGCTGGCCCTTATCGTCGAAGATGGTGACGGTGGGGGTGGCCATCAGACCGGTGATCTCCTGGGTGCACATGCTGACACCGCTGACGCCCTTGGGCAGGTACTTGGTGGCGGCCAGGGTGGTGGCGATCTGGATGGTGAAGCTGTCGTCCAGGGGGACGTTGTTGACATAGGCGGTGTGGCCGTTCAGCTTCTGGATCCGGAAGCTTTCCTCACGCTCATAGAACAGCTCGATGGCACCCAGATCCCACTCGGGGATGTCGGGGATATCCACCAGGGCATCGGCGTTTCTGGTGATGTCCACCAGGGTGAAGGAGGCCAGCTTTTCATCGCCCAGCTTCACGATGTACTTCTTATCGCCGGAAAGGCCTGCGGAGGTCTCCATATAGGTCAGCTCACTGTCGCCGACTTTGGCTTCCATGTAGGCAATAAAATGCTCTTTGCCTTCGTAGGTGGTGTCCTCCACGCCTGCGGCGTCATAGAGGGCAGACCAGTCGGGATCGGTGAAAAGCTGCTCGAAGACCTGGGTGCACTTGGTGGTGGGCTGGGCGGCTTCATAGTCCACCAGCCAGCCATGGACCCATTTCAGGCCCAGATGGGTGCCTACGAAGAACAGCAGGATGAACATGAAATAGAAAGTGTAGAAGATAACGCCGCCGAGACGGGGACCTTTTCTCACAGGAGCTTCTTCCTGGACAGGCACGGGGGCCTTCTTCTTTGCAGGAACCTCCTGGACAGAGGGAGCGGCCTTCTTGGGGGCATTCTTCCGGGTCAGGATCTCCTCCTGGGAGGGGATGTCCTGGACAGGGGCTGCTTTCTTTTGGGGAGCGGTGCCTCTCTGGGCCACCAGCTCCTGGACATCTACGGATGTCTTTTTGCGCTTGGCGTCAAATTTTCCTTGATACATGGCTTACTCCTCACTTGCGGCGCGAACCATCCAGTAGTTCGGCATACGTCTGGGCTGGGACTGGAGCAGGGAATAGTTGTTGATCATCTGGACCTCGCCGGCTGCGCCGTAGCGGCCGTAAGTATCCCGGTACAGCATGACGGAGGAGGAACCGCCGTCCATGTTGCAGGCGTTGACAGCGCCGTATTCCACCATGATGTTGATGATATCGGCATAGCTGCCGCCCAGGGAACTGGTCTGACGGCCGTCGATGCAGACGAAGATGACAGCACCGTCGCTGCGCTGACCGATGGCGGTACGGGGGTTATAGCCGGAAGCGGAGTTGTAGGCTTCCTCGTTGATCACCTCGTCCATGATCAGAACGGGGCCGAACTCACAGCCGTCCCGGATCTTCTGCTCCTGGGCCTGGGCTGCGGACATGGACTTTGCCACCACCAGGATGTTATCCTCGGTGAAACCTGCGAAGCCCTCCTCGGGAACCAGGCCGTGGTAGGCATCGGACAGGACAGAACCCTTGGAGACCAGCAGACCTGCGGGGATGGAGCCTACGTAAGAGTTGGCGGTGCCGTCGTCGTTGAAGGCGCCGGCGTTGATGGCGGCGATGACGCTTTCACCGGCGTCCGCCATGGCTTCGGTGATTCGCTTTCCGGGGATGCTGGTGGAGAACTTCTCAGTGGAGGTACCCATGAACACCCGGCTGGGATCCCGGACGATCATAACGTGGGCGTTGTAGGTATCGCCGGAGACCCGCTCGATGCGGATGCCGTCAGGGTAATCGGCCCACTCATCGTTGTCGCCGGAGAGGGTGTTGTTGGTCTTGATGACGATCTTGTCGGAGCTGCTGACTTCGGCGGGCAGGGTTGCGTCCACATTCTTGCGGATCTCAGCCACAGTCTCGTCGTCCATAAACAGGCCCGGCACCCACTTGGTGGCGCTGGCCTCTGTCAGGGACATGGTCAGAACTTCACGGGCGGCAGGGGAGGGACCGTTGAACACCAGGTTCATCACCATGCACAGTGCTACAACCAGCAGGATCACGACGGTGAACAGCATCAGGAAGAACCGGCGGACGATCCGGCCCAGCAGACCGCTGCCTTTCTTCTTTTTCTTCTTGGCCTTGGGCTGCTTCACAGCAACGTCGGCGAATGCCTCGTCCATGGGAGGCGTCATATCCGTTTTCTTTTTGCTCATAATTCTCTCGACCTCATGGCTCTTATTTGGATTTATTTGGTGCAAAGACCCAGCGCTGCTGGATCACATAGCTGAGGAAATACAGCACGGTCATGACCACTGCATAGATCAGGGTCCGCAGACCGGCGGCGCTGTCGCTGATGTTGAAGAGGGCGTAGGCACCCTGGGTCAGCAGCACCTGGGCAGCCATCTGAGGCAGGGCCAGGGTGTAGTAGCGCAGCATGGCTTTTTTGGTATCCACATTGGTACGGAATACCAGCTTCTTGTTCATAAAGAAGTTGCACAGGGAGGAGAGCACTCGGGCACCCACACCAGCGGCGGCAGTCAGGGCGAAGCCCTTTGCCACGCTCTGCAACAGCCAGCCCAGAAGGGCGTAAGCACCGGTGTCGATGACGGCGCTGAGGATGCTGCTTACCGTGTAGCGAAAAAAGTGGGCCAGGATCAGCTTGTAAATCCGCCAGGAATCCCGAATGGCATGGAAATGGGAGCTTTTGTTCTCCTCTATGTACACGGTGCGGATCTTGACCTCATCGAAATCAATGGCGTTGGTCTTGAAGGCCAGCAGCATATTGGTTTCGTACTCGAACCGGTCACCGTAAACATCCACCAGGATCTCCAGAGCGTCCCGGGGCAGGGCACGCAGGCCGGTCTGGGTATCGGAGATGGTCATGCCGCAGAAGATCTTAAATACCAGGGAGGTGGTGTGATTGCCGAAGCGGCTTCTGGCGGGGACATGGGGCAGGGTGAAGTCCCGGCAGCCCAGTACGCACCGGCCAGTCTTCAACATATGCTCGGAGCAGGCCCGGGTGTCTTCGGGGTGGTGCTGGTTGTCGCCGTCTACGGTGACAACGCCAAAGCCTTCGGGGCGGTTTTCCAGGAACCAACGGAAGGCGTTTTTCAGGGCTGCGCCCTTGCCCTTGTTCACCTCGTGATGCAGCAGGTGGATCTCAGGGTGCTGAGCAGCCAAATCGTAAAAATAATGAAGATTTTCGGGTTTGCTTCCGTCGTTCACCAGGATGATATCGGAAAAACCGTATTCCAACAGACCGTCGACCACGGCTACCAGCTTCTCATCCGGATCCAGGGAAGGCAGGACCACAGAAATTTTGGATAAGTCTTGCATAATATCGCCTCTTTTGTAAATTTGCGCAGGGATGGTCATAATAAACTCACTATACTATAGCACATTTTATGTCATTTGCAAAGTGTTTTCGTAAAGAATTAATAGAAAAAGTCGAGGAAAGATCCTGAGACTGCCGAACCTTGACACACTTTGGCGGGTATGGTAAATTAACAGTGATTATTTGTAAATATCGGGAATATGTTTTTCGTTCCCGGGATCAGGAAAGGGTGCATGATTTATGGAAAAAACCAAGCAAACCGGCAGGTTCTGGCTGGCTCTGGTGATCTTCAGCCTGGTGGGCCAGGTGGCCTGGGTGGTGGAGAATATGTATTTCAATGTGTTCATCTACAAAATGTTCCACGCCAGCGCATCCGCCATCTCCGCTATGGTGGGAGCTTCTGCCGCGGCAGCCACGGTTACCACACTGATCATCGGCGCCCTCAGCGATAAGTTGGGCAAGCGGAAAATCTTTATATGCGGCGGCTACATTATCTGGGGTATCACCATCTGGAGTTTTTCCCTCATCCGAATGGATGTGATCGACGCACTGTTTCCCAGCGTGGCATCCGCCGCGGCGGTGGGTGTTTCCCTGGTCATCGTCATGGACTGCGTCATGACCTTCTTCGGCTCCTCTGCCAATGATGCCTGCTTCAATGCCTGGCTGACAGATGTTACCGATGAGACCAACCGGGGCGCTGCCGAGGGCATCAATTCCATGATGCCGCTGCTGGCCATCCTGGTGGTGTTCGGCGGCTTTATGAGTTTTGATCTGGACAAAAGCGAAAGCTGGGTCACCATTTTCAACATTATCGGCATCGTGGTCATCGCCATCGGTGTGCTGGGTATCTTCCTGATCCGGGAGCCGGAGGTGAAGACCGACGGAAATCAGAATTATTTCGCCAATATTTTGTATGGATTCCGCCCTTCTGTCATCGCCGCCAATAAAACCCTCTATGCGACCTTCCTGGCAGTGGCGGCCTTTAACATCTCCATTCAGGTGTTTATGCCCTATCTGATCCTCTATTACAGCGTATCGCTGCAGATGGCGGATTACGTTCTGATCATGGCGCCTGCCATTATTCTGGCGGCGGTGTTCACAGCATTTTATGGCCGGGTTTATGACCGGGCGGGCTTCCGGAAAGCGGTGATTGCGCCCATCGTGTTGCTGATGGCGGGCTACGTTTTCCTGTATTTCTGCCGCAGTACCGCCCTGGTGTTTGTGGGTTCTCTGCTGATGATGTGCGGAAACTTAAGCGGCGGCGCTATGTTCGGCGCTATGGTCCGGGATAACACCCCCGCCAACAAGACGGGTATGTTCCAGGGCCTGCGGATCTTCAGCCAAGTTCTGATCCCCGGTGTGGTGGGACCTGCTATCGGTGCGGCAGTGCTGAAAAATGCCGAGACCATCCTCAATGACGACGGCACCACATCCTTTATCCCCAACGCCAATATTTTCCTGGCGGCCTTTGGGGCAGGCATCCTGATCTGGGTGGTGCTGGCTTTCGTGTTCCGTCTGATCAAAAAGGAGGCAAACCATGCTGCGTGACCTGTATACCCTCCGGGGAGAGACATTGCCCCACACCCCCTGGGAGAAATATCCCCGCCCCCAGATGAAGCGGGATTCCTACATAAACCTGAACGGAGAGTGGGACTTTGCGGTGACGGATGGGGATCTGCCCAGAAGCTACTATAAAAAGATTATGGTGCCCTTCTGCCCGGAAAGCCTGCTTTCCGGCATCCATGAGCATTTCCCGGAGGGCAGCACGCTGTGTTACCGGAAGGTATTTTCTCTCCCTGAGGGCTTCAACCGGGGCCGTGTGCTGTTGCACATCGGCGCGGCGGACCAGATTGCGGAGGTTTTCGTCAACGGTCAGAAGCTGTGCCGCCATGTGGGCGGCTACGAAGCCTTTACGGTGGACATTACCGATGCCCTGACGGAAGAAAACGTGCTGGAGATCTGCTGCGTGGACGATCTGCGCAACCGGGTGCTGCCCTACGGCAAACAGACCATGAAGCGGGGTGGTATGTGGTACACCCCGGTGTCCGGCATCTGGCAGACGGTGTGGCTGGAAAGTGTCCCTGAAACCTATGTGGAAAAGCTGGACATCGTCAACCGGGGCGGCAGTGTGACCATCGATATCGGGCTGGATATCCCCGGCACTGTTACCGTGGCGGGCCTGGCCAGCTACTCTCTGGAGGAGGGAAAGGTTACCATTACTCCGGAAAATCCCCATTTCTGGAGCCCGGAGGATCCCTATCTTTACGAATTTACCCTGGAAGCCGGGGAGGATCGGGTGGAGTCCTACTTTGCCCTGCGGACCCTGGAGATCAAAGAGGTGGGCGGCTATCAGCGGTTGTGCCTCAACGGCGAGCCGTATTTCTTCCATGGCCTGCTGGATCAGGGCTATTGGCCCGACGGCCTGTTTACCCCCGCTGATCCCGAGTGCTATGAGGACGACATCCTGGCTATGAAGAAGCTGGGCTTCAATACCCTGCGCAAGCATATCAAGGTGGAACCGGAGGAATTCTACTACCAGTGCGACAGACTGGGTATGGTGGTATTCCAGGACATGGTGAATAACGGACAGTACAGCTATCTGCGCGATACCATACTGCCTACGGTTTCCCTTCGTTCCCAGAAAATGCTGGATGATGAGGATCTTCACAAAAACGAAGCCACCCGCAAAGCCTTCCTGACGGGAATGAAGGCCACGGTGAATCAGCTGAAAAACCATCCAAGTATTGTGTACTGGACCATTTTCAACGAAGGCTGGGGCCAGTTTGACAGCGACAGCGTGTACCGGCGTATGCGTAAACTGGATGATACCCGCTGGATCGATTCCACCTCCGGCTGGTTCCGCCGGAAAAAGACCGATGTGGACAGCCGTCATGTGTACTTCCGCAAGGTGGAACTGGAGGGCGGATATAAGCCCCTGGTGCTGTCTGAGTTCGGCGGCTACTCCTACAAGGTGGAGGGCCATGTATTCAATACCGACAAGTCCTATGGCTACGGCTCCTATGATTCCCTGGATGCTTTCGGGGATGCGGTGGCAAAGCTCTATCTGGAGCAGGTGGTGCCCTGCGCCCAAAAGGGCCTGTGCGCCGCAGTGTACACCCAGGTCAGCGACGTGGAGGACGAGATCAACGGCCTGGTGACCTATGACCGCCGGGTGGAAAAGCTGACGGCAGAGAAAATGCTGCCGGTGGTCCAGGCTCTGCAGGATGCGGTGCGCTCTGTGCCGGAAGCCCCGGAAACGCCAGATGCCCCAAAATCCAAAGAAACGAAGGCTTCCCCCTGGTGTAATTTCGCAAAGTACCTGTTCCCGGGCTTTACCTTCGGTCTGACTTTGATCGCCGCCCTGTTCTGGGTGGCTCTGCGGGTCAATTACAGCGGCATCTCTAAATTCCTGGGTGCGGATACTAACCCCACCTTTCTGGTCATGAACCTGCCGCTGATGGTCTGTGCCCTGGCATGGCTGGGCTTTGGTCTGGCGGTGTTGGGCTTTGCGGGCTGGAAAAAGCGGAAATGGCCTGCGGTGCTGGGTATGCTGGTGGGCATCATGGTCACTGCAGGCGCAGTGGTCGTGGTACTGTTCGGCGCGAAAGACTATCTGCGCTTCATCATGGTGCATTTCTGGAAGTCCCTGGCGGTGGCCGGGTGCATCCTGGCCTTTGTACTGGCCCTGTTCTTCCCGTTGAAGAACACCGGAAAGACAAAGGTGCTGAAGGCCCTGATCACCCTTGTGGTGATCATAGGAGCGGTGTTTGCTGGCTACCAACTGCGGCCCTGTGTGTTTACCCATGGCGCGGTGGTCTATGCTGTGGAAGATGATTACCAGATCGTTTTCTCCACCTCGGACAGTGCTATTGCCTGGGTGGAGATCGGCGGCGAAAACTATTATGACCTTTACGCCGGCTCTATGAAGTCGGCAGACAGGGTACATAAGGTGGAAGTGCCTCAGGAGGTGCTGGATGCCGCCGGCAGCTATACCATTTATGCCCGGCAGATGATATACCGGGGCCCCTTTGGCGGCTATACCGGCGGGCTGATGTCCCAGGGCTATTCCTTCCGCCCGGTGGATGCCTCTGACGGTATCCACTATTACACCATGAGCGATGTCCATGAAGCCGTGGATGCGGCTATCAACGCCACCACTTACGATACAGGGGAAGCACTGGACTTCCTGGTGCTGGTGGGGGATCTGGTCTCCATGGTGGAGACGGAAGCCGATGCCCAGTTGGCAAATGATCTGGCCTACGGGGTCACCAAGGGTGAGATCCCGGTGATCTACGCCCGGGGTAACCATGAGATCAAGGGTGAATACGCGGAAGTGTTCCACAAGTATGTGGGCAGCCGGAACGGAAATTTCTACTACCCTGTGACCCTCAGCGGCGAAGTTTTTGCCGTGGTGCTGGACATGGGTGAGGACCATGAGGACGATTGGTGGGAGTATTACGGAACGGCCCAGTTCGACCTGTACCGGCAGGAGCAGACCCGGATGCTGGAAGAAATACTGGACGAACGGGACTATAGAGACTACCGTTACCGCATGGCCATCTGCCACATCCCTATCACCTATGTGGAGGAGGACGGCCTGTTTGAGGACTTCCGCCAGGAGTGGACCCGGCTGCTGAACAAGATGAAGATCGACATTTGTCTCAGCGGTCACCTCCACGATTTGTGGCAGATGCTTCCCGGGGCGGTGGAGCCGGAGACAGAACTGACCTACGCCTTTGATTACTATGGGGATTCGGAAAAAAGTCCCGGGGGTTACCTGACAGACTTCGACTTCCCGGCCTTCCTGGTGGGACGGCGGAGCCTGGAGCAGACCGGCGGCACCCAGAAGAATGGCTACACGGACTATATCTGCCTGTATACCAGCGTGGATTTTGCGGACGGTTACCAGCAGTCCTGCTATATCAACAGCATTCCGTCCATTGTTACGGGCTACTACCCTTTCGAGGGAGAATACAACAGTACCAACTTCCGGGATATTCGTACAGAACTGAAAAGAGCGGAATAAACTACTTGCATCTTTGAAAAAAGTAAGCTAGAATAGAGAAAACTCGGAAGGAGGTGCCCGGATGCAGGCCATACCCGAAAAAGAGGCCATGGATGACATTGCTGAGCTGTTCAAAGGCTTTGCCGACCCGACCCGGGTGCATATCCTGTCATTGCTTGCCCGGCAGGAGCTGTGTGTGACAGATATCTCGGAAGCGGTGGAGCTGAGCCAAAGCGCTATTTCCCACCAGCTTCGACTCCTGAAGCAGATGCATCTGATCAAATTCCGCCGGGAGGGAAAGAATATCCTGTATTCCCTGGCAGATGACCATGTGCTGACCATCCTGGAAATGGGACTGGAGCACGTTTTGGAGTAACAGAAAATCCCAGCCGCAAGGCTGGGATTTTTTATACGATAGCCTTTCGCCAGAGCAGGGCCAGGAATGCCCGGGTGCTGGCGAAAATGGGATGGGGAATGGGGCGGCGGTCAAAGAAGGAACTGTCCTTCTCCGGGGGGACGGGGAACTGACCGTCGTAGCAATGGTAAGGCTCCAGCTTTTCTGCGATGTCGCCGATGGAGTAGAACAGACGGTCGGAGAAGTCATAGCCCAGGTCCTGGAGGACACTGACGGTGAACTCCGCGCAGGTGAAGGCATCTTTGACGTTGACCTTGCGGTGGATGGGGGCCATAAGCGCGGACAGGTGATTATACAGATAACGCTCCGGGTTGGCACTCATCCGGGCCAGCCGCTTCTGCAGATTTTGCCACTGTTCTTCGGTGACAGGGAGCTTGCACAGGTGGATTTGGGCGGTGGTGCCCTTGTGGTGATAGCGGTAGGGATGCTCGGTGACGAAGCCACCGTAGAAGGGTGTCCTGTAATACCGCCGGGCAAAGGCGTACAGCTCTTTCAGATCCGATTCCATGGCGATGGCTACATGGTTGTAGGGGTCACCCGTGACAAAACGGATCATACGGCCCATGCGGTAGGGTGTGGCGGAAAAAAGGACATAAAGATATTTCTGCTGATCGTTCACGGGATCACCTCCAAAAAACGCGAATTAGGAGCATTATAGCATAAGCCGAAGAAAAAAGCAAATCCTCCGGACATTTTTTGACGCCCGGAGGATTATCTTAAGAAATTAGTAGAGAACTTTGGACAGGAACTCCTTCAGACGGGGGTTCTGGGGATGGTTGAAAATGGCGTCGGGAGTACCCTGCTCCACGATGCAGCCTTCGTCCATGAACAGCACCCGGCTGCCCACTTCCTTGGCAAAGCCCATTTCGTGGGTGACCACCACCATGGTCATGCCGCCCTCGGCCAGTTCCTTCATAACTTCCAGAACTTCACCCACCATTTCGGGGTCCAAAGCGGATGTGGGTTCGTCGAAAAGCATGACCTTTGGATTCATAGCCAGTGCCCGGACGATGGCGATGCGCTGCTTCTGACCGCCGGAAAGCTGGTTGGGATAGGCATCAGCCTTATCCTCCAGACCAACCCGGCGCAGCAGCTGCATGGCGGTCTCGTCGGCCTCCGCCTGGGTCATCAGACCGGTGCGGACAGGTGCCAGGGTGATATTCTTCTTGATAGTCATGTTGGGGAAGAGGTTAAAGTGCTGGAACACCATGCCCATCTTCCGGCGGACCAGGTCTACATTGGTCTTGGGGTCGGTGATGGCCACGCCGTCAAAGGTGATGGTACCGCTGGTAGGCTCCTCCATCAGATTCAGGCTGCGCAGGAAGGTGGACTTACCGGAACCGGAGGGTCCCAGAATGACCACCTTTTCGCCGGGATAGATATGCTCGGAAATGTCCTTCAGGACCTGCAGGTCGCCAAAGGATTTGCTTAAGTTTTTAACGTCGATCACTTTGACGCAGCCTCCTTTCGAGAA
>JAXJVC010000338.1:0-9306 GCA_036308745.1 Oscillospiraceae bacterium
AAGACCGTCCGGGGATTCTTCCGGGCGGTCAATTCCAAAAGCTGGCAGAGTATGGAAAGTCAGGCCACCCTGTTGGGAGAGATTTCCCGGGGGCAGTATGCCTACATCGGGCCGGCGGAGGCCGGTGTCTGCGAGGGGGACACCCTGGTGCTGGGGGACAGGGAATATCTGTTCCGGCGGGTGGAGCCTTACTATTACGGCAATGAAGCAGTTTACCTGTGGGGACTGTGCGTGGAGAAGGGTGTGAACGATACATGGGGATCTCAATCCTAGAACTGGTACTGCAGCGGCTTCGGGAGGGAAACTTCCGGGCGGATGTTGCGTATCCCGGTCAGAAATTTCCACGGGTCACGGAGACGGTGGCGGCAGTGCATATTGAAAAGGTGGACCGGGCCAATTTGACGGTGACAGTGGAGGTCAATATTGTCAGCCCCGCAGAACTGGGAGGTACTGCCTGTGAGCTGGAGGCACTGCGGGCAACGGAGCTTCTGCGGTGGAGCGGAGGCGTGTGTGTTCAGAACGGATGCAGCTACGATGGTGTTGCCCAGGTCTATGTGGTGCCGGTGTTGGCCACCTTTACCTGCGCTACGGAGGCGGAGGACTGTACCCTGGGACCCGGATTCTCGGTGTACATCGACGGCGTGTTTCAGAGCAACGCGGTGTCTGTTTCCGGAGAAACAGTCCGGGAGTGGCAGGCGGTGTATGCCATGGGCGAGACGGAACCTGTGGGGGCAAGCCGGGGCGAGGGGTTGTGGAACATTACCCTGGAGGAACTGGTTCCCAGCGGCTACGGTGAAAATGAACCTTCCGGAGAGGTTTTTACGCTGAAGATCGTGACGGATGATACCACGGAAGTTTTTCGGGAGTGCCGCTGGACATCCATAAAGCGGGAACTCAGCCGGGAGGGCCTGCGGCAGCTCCGAAAGGGCATCGCCTTGCGCCGGGAGGTGGAATGAGATGGAGAAAATGAGCTACAAGACCTTTGTATGGCCCCAGAATCCCCATTTTTATCACGAGGAGACCAGCCGGGAGGCGGTCTATGAAAAGAATGAGGCTGGGGAAGATGTATTCAAAGGGATGGGGCTGATGAAGCGTACCATTACCGCGGAGGGTGTGTTCTTTGGGGAAGGGGCCAGTTCCCAGTATCAAAAGCTGGAGAAGCTGTTTGAAAATACGGAGCCGGGAGATCTGGAGCATCCGGTGTGGGGCATTCGGTACTGCTATCTGACGGGGCTGGAGCTGACCCAGGAACCGAAGGAGAACTGCGTAGCCTACAAGGTGGTTTTTCAGCAGGCTATGGCAAATGGGATTTTGCCGAAATAAGAAGAAGGGCACACCCGCGGAGGTGTGCCCTTTGTGGTTATTTGTCCAGGTGGACATTGAGGTGGGGGTAGGTCATGGTGATGCCCTGTTCGTCAAAGACGGCCTTGACCCGCTGGTTCAGAGCGAAATACACATCCCAGTAGTCTTCGGTCTTGACCCAGACGCGGAGGCTGTAGTTGATGGCACTCTCGCCGTAGCCGGTGAGTACAGCCATGGGTGCGGGGTCCAGCAGGACCTTATCCATGGTGCCGGCCAGGGCCAGTGCGTCAATGACCTTCTGGGTGGGGACGGTATAGGCGGCGGAGACGGTAATCTCTACACGGCGGGTGCTTTGGGCGGAGTAATTGACGATCTGGGCGGCGACGACAGCACTGTTGGGGATGGAGATGACCTTGTTATCAGGGGTGGAGAGCTTGGTGTAGGTCATGTTGATCTCATCTACGGTGCCGGACTGGCCTGCGATTTCCACATAGTCGCCAGAGTGGAAGGGGTGGGTGTAGAGGATGGTGAAGCCGCCGATGATGTTGGACACCATATTCTGCAGGGCCAGAGACAGGGCCAGGGTCAGGACGCTGGCCAGGGCAACGATGCCGGTGACATCGATGCCCAGGGAAGACGCCACGCTGAGCAGCAGAAGGATGTACAGGGTGACTCGGGCCAGGGACAGGATCAGGGTATGGGCAGCCTTCTCCAGCTTGGACTTTTCCAGGGTCTTTTTCAGCAGGTTCATCACCAGACGGATCGCCAGGATGCCGATGACCAGAAGAATCACAGCCTTGATGGCGGTCCCGGTGAGGAAAGAGAAGATCATTTCGATCATGGGAATACATCTCCTTTTGTGGAATTTACGCTGTTATTATAATGCCGCATAAGGGAAATATCAAGGACGGGGAAGACCTTACGAAAACTTTTGACGATGGGTCAGAAATGTGGACAAGTTTTTTTGTGAGAACGTGGAATTTCTTGTGCGTTATTAGTCTTGAATTCTTTTCTTATGGTGCTATAATGTGCTGGAATTTTCTTGAAAAGAGGTTTTCCTTATGGAATTCTTACTATCTGTTGGCATTGCCATGTTTGCGGGCCTGCTTTTGACCCGGGTGACCAAGCGGTTCAACCTTCCGGACGTGACCAGCTATCTGGTGGCGGGTGTGCTGATCGGACCTCTGTGCCTGGGCGGACTGGGAATTGCCAACCTGGGTTTTCCGTCCTTTGCTTTTGTGGAGGAGATGGGCCTGATCTGTGATACGGCGCTGGGCTTTATCGCTTTCTCCATTGGCAGCGAATTTCGGCTGCCTTCTCTGCGGCAGATCGGCAAACAGGCCGCGGTAATCGCCATTTTCCAGGCGCTGACGGCAACGCTTTTTGTTGACCTGGGTCTGCTGGGACTGCACCTGGTGCTGGGTGACAAGCTGCCCTTGTCTACCTGCCTGATCCTGGGTGCTATCGCCACAGCCACAGCACCTGCGGCTACCATGATGGTCATTAACCAGTATAAGGCCAAGGGTCCTCTCAGCGATATCCTGATGCCCATTGTGGCATTGGATGACGCGGTGGGTCTGATTGTGTTTGCTGTGTCCACCGGTGTGGCCCGGGCCTTTAGCAACGGCAACGTTGATCTGGTCTCCGTGCTGGTGAATCCCCTGGTGGAGATCGTAGCCTCCCTGGGATTGGGCGCGGCTCTGGGCTGTGTATTCAGCTACGCGGAGCAGTTCTACCACTCCCGCTCCAAGCGTCTGAGCCTGGCAGTGGCATTTGTATTTCTGAGCGTGGCACTGTCCATGCTGCACTTCGAACTGCCTGGCGGTGTGGAGATCGGTTTTTCTTCCCTGCTGGTGTGCATGATGTGCGGCACCATGTTCTGCAACCTGTGCGATTTTTCTGAGGAGATCATGTACCGCACCGAGCGGTGGACGGCGCCGCTGTATGTACTATTCTTCGTGCTGTCCGGCGCGGAGCTGGATCTGCGGGTATTCGGCGATCTGGCTGTGGTGGGGATTGGTGCTGTGTATATCCTGTCCCGTTCTGCCGGTAAGATTATCGGCGCCAGCATCAGCGCGAAGATGATGAAGTGCCAAAATACCATCTGCAAGTATCTGGGCATTACCCTGTTGCCCCAGGCCGGTGTTGCCCTGGGCATGAGCGTGACGGTGGCGGCGGAGTTTGGCGCAGAGGGCGCTATCATTCGCAATATCGTGCTGTTCTCCGTCCTGGTATATGAGCTGGTGGGCCCGGTGATGACCAAGGCTGCGCTGTCCCGTGCCGGGGAGATCACCCACAATCCGGAATCCAGCCGGGGCATCATTCCCATCCATCCGAAAAAATCTTGACAACAGGGGCCTGCGTAGTATAATTACAGTAGAATAATATGAAAAGGGAGCGAATTTTCTATGTTCTACCGTATGAATGTGGCTGGTTTGGATCGGGATCTTCCCATCTGCCCTGTGACTGAAGACCTTTATATTGCCGGCTTCGTCATTTTTGGCGACCAGGAGCTGACCGTTGCCTGCGCCCGGGAGCTGCTGGCAAGAGCGCCGGAGTATGACTATATCATCACTGCTGAGGCCAAGGGCATTCCTCTGGCACATGAGATGGCCCGTCAGGCCGGGGATGCCAAGTACATCCTGGCACGGAAGGGTCCCAAGCTGTATATGCGGGACATCTTCAGCGTTTCCGTCAATTCCATCACCACTGCCAAGGAGCAGAAGCTGTACCTGGACGGCGCGGATGCCGCACTGATGAAGGGTAAGCGGATCCTGGTGGTGGACGATGTGATTTCCACCGGCGAGAGCCTGAAGGCTCTGGAGGCTCTGGTGGAAAAGGCTGGCGGTGAGATCTGCGGCCGGATGGCCATTCTGGCAGAGGGCGACGCCCAGGAGCGCCCTGACCTGATTTACCTGGAAAAACTGCCTCTGTTCAATTCCGACGGAACCATCAAAGGCTGATTTTCGGAAAAGGGAGGGGATCGTATGTATTGCAACAAGTGTGGAAATGTTGTTCCCGATCACCTGAGCAGCTGTAATATATGCGGCGCCGCTATGGGTCAGCAGGTACCGAAGGTGGGGCTGCTCAAGGCGCTGAAGCTGTATTTCAGCCGGTATGCAGAATTCAGCGGACGTTCCCGGAGAAGTGAGTATTGGTGGGGTGCTTTTGGTGTGATGCTGATCAGCATCCTCCTTACCGCTGTTTTTAACATTATCCTGCCCATCTATGCGCAGGTCGCCCTGCCCTGGATCCCCATGATTTGGGCACTGGTGACTCTGGTCCCCAGCTTTGCTCTGTGCATCCGCCGCTTGCATGACGCGGGCAAGAGCGGTTGGTGGTATCTGTGGAATCTGCTTCCTGTTGTTGGTTCCATTGTGGTTTTGGTCCAGTTCTTTTCCGACAGTGTTCCGGACAATCAATGGGGCCCCAATCCCAAGGTGGCGGCAAGACCTGCGGCCCCCAGACCCCAGCCTATCCCCCAGCCGAGACAGCAGTATATGGAGCCACCCAAGACGCAGCCTGTGGCACAGCCCCAGGAAGCCAAGACCGTTTACAATCCGCCCATGAACACGCCCGCACCGTCTCCCGCGGCACCTGTGAAACAGGCGGCCCGGGCTGCTGTGGTGCTGACGACCGGCCCTCTGGCCGGCAAGGGCTTCTACTGCGAGGAAGGCAAGAATATTACCGTTGGCCGGGATCCTGCCCGGGCCAATGTGGGACTGTCTCCTTACAGGGCGGTCAGTGGTGTTCACTGCCGGATCTGCGCCGGAAACGGCTATGTGACGGTCACCGATCTGGGCTCTTCCAATGGTACTTATGTGGATGGTAACCGACTGGCACCAAACCAGACCGTGATGGTCCGCAACGGCGGAGCCATTCAGCTGGCAGATGCCAACTGCACCCTGCAGGTGCGGATCAAATGAGTTCGCTCCCCGGAAACCGGGGACGGATATAGAGAATTAGGAGGAAATCATTATGTATTGCAACAAGTGCGGCAGCATCGTTCCTGATAATGCCACTCGCTGCACCGTCTGCGGCGCAGCAGCTCAGCCCAAGGAGGGCGTCGGCTTTGTGGATGCCATGAAGCTGTATTTCGCTCGTTTTGCGGATTTCAGCGGCCGTTCCAGAAGAAGTGAGTACTGGTGGGCAACTCTGGGTGTTATGATCATCAGCTCCCTGGTAACTACCATCCTTCCTGATCTGGCATGGATCTGGAGCCTGGTGACCCTCGTCCCCAGCATGGCCATGTGCGTTCGCCGTCTGCATGACGTGGGCAAGAGCGGCTGGTTCTATCTGTGGGTCCTGCTGCCTCTGATCGGTTCCATCATCCTGATCGTGCAGTTCTGCAAGGACAGCACTGAGGACAACATCTGGGGCCCCAATCCCAAGTATTGATCTATATGCGAAAGGGCGCTGCCGAATTGGCAGCGCCCTATTTTGCGTGAAATAGAGATTATTGTTTGCCGTCTGCATTTCATACGCCGCCGTAGGGGAGGGCATACGAAACTACCATTTACGCGTTCTGCATGATTTTCTCCAGGCGGCGCAGGAGGAGGGCTCTGGCGAAGTACATGGTTTCGTATTTGAGGTACATCAGGGCATTTTCGTCCCAGAGAAAACGGAGGCGGGCAGGAAATTCCTCGTCACCCAGCCAAAGCTGGAGGGCGATACACAGACCGTCGAACAGCTCGATGGCATAGGCGGCGTCACCCTGGGGCAGGGGTGTGCCGCCCAGGGCTTCACAGGCCAGGCAAAATCCTTCCAGATCCCCGCTGAAGCGGTCGGCGTATGAGTCCCGCTGGTCTTCCAGCAGGTTCTGGTGGAACATCAGCCCGAAGGACTGCATATTTTTCCAGCGCAGGGTGAGCCAACGGTCTTCCCGGCTGTCGCAGAGCAGGTCCAGCAGGGTCATGACCTCGCTGTGGCTGTGGGCCTGGACCCATACTTCCCCCTCCAGTCGCTGGATCTCGGCGGTACGGCGGTGGATGCGGTAGGCCACAGACAAAAGCCGGGTATAGAGCCAGTCTTCATCCGCTTTCAGCTTCAGCTTCTCCATAAGGGCCTGCTGGTCGTAGCGGAGGAAAGCTTCCCGGGCCTGGTCGGCCTGGATCTGATAATTATCTTGCTTTGCCATAGGTGTTTCCTGCCTTTTCAGGTGTATATGGTATTACAATAGCAAAAAATCAGGTTTGATGCAAGAAAAATAAGAAAAGCTTAAACCTGGGAGGGAGATAGTTTCCTGTGGAACGGTTTACTTTTTCGGATCTATGTGGTAAAATGAATAAAATTATGTCTAAGCGAGATGATCTTCTTGAATTTTGACAACACCCGGGTCAAAATCGACCTGGATGCGATTTTGCGGAATTTTGACGCGGTACGGGAAAAGGCCGGGGTGCCGGTGATGGCGGTGGTCAAGGCAGATGCCTATGGTCACGGCGCCATTCAGGTGGCACGGCTCCTGGAGGGTAAGTGTGCCTTTTTTGGCGTCAGCTCCATGCTGGAAGCCATGGAACTGCGGCAGGCTGGGCTGGCTACGCCCATTCTGATTTTGGGACATACTCCGGTGAACGCCTTCCCTACGGCGGTTCGGGAGGGAATCCGGCCCACCATTTTCCGCTGGGAGGATGCCCTGGCCCTGTCGGAGGCGGCGGTTGCAGCTGGCGTTTCCGCGCCTTTCCACTTTGCGGTGGACACCGGTATGAGCCGTATCGGTTTTCAGGCCAGGTCGGAAGCGGCAGATGTCTGCGCACAGATTGCCGCACTGCCGGGACTGAAGGCGGAGGGCCTGTTCAGTCATTTCGCAACAGCGGACTGCGCAGATTTGAGCCGGGCGGAGAAGCAGGCGGAGAAATTTGCCGCCTTTGATGCCATGCTGAAGGCGAGGGGCGTGGAGATCCCCATCCGGCATCTGGACAATTCTGCGGGACTGATGAATTTTGACTGCCGGTATGAGATGGTTCGCTCCGGTATTGTTACCTATGGTATGTATCCCAGCATGGAGGTGGACCCGGAACTGCTGAAGCTGGAGCCTGCCCTCCAGTGGCTCAGTCGGGTGACCCATGTGAAGACCCTGGAGCCGGGCCGGGAGATCAGCTACGGCGGCACCTATGTGACCACCCGTCCCACGGTGGTGGCTACCATTCCTGTGGGCTACGCCGATGGTTACCGCCGGAGTCTCTCCGGACGGTTTTATGTGCTGATCCGGGGAAAAAAGGCCCCGATCCTGGGCCGTATCTGCATGGACCAGATGATGGTGGATGTGACGGATATCCCCGGGGTAGAACCCAACGACCGGGTGGTGCTGGTGGGACGGTACGACGACGAAGCCATTACAATGGAGGAGATTTCCGCCCGGGCGGACAGCTTTAATTATGAATTTGTCTGCGGCATCAGCCGCCGGGTCCCCCGGATCTATGTCCAGGGAGGAAAGACGGTCCATGCCGTCCATTATCTGACGGATTCTTTCGTATAAGGAGGACAGGCTATGTCCCGGAAACCAAATAACCACACAGGGCTGAAGATGGTATTGCTTCTGCTGATCCTGGCAATGATCGGGGCAACGGTCTATGTGATCGGGCTGTGCCTGGGCGTTGGGGACGGAGAAGTGGAACCCCGGCCCAGCGATGTGATCCAGCTTCCCACAGCCGGGGAGAACAGGGAAGAAACTATTGAAGCGCCAACGGAGACAACGGCACCGGCACCGGAGCGGGTGGCGGCGACCGCTTCTATTGCGGCTCAGGGCGACCTGCTGATGCATATGCCGGTGTTTGACGACCATGTGAAATATAATTCCGCGGTCCAGCTGGCAGACGGAAGCTACGATTTTACCCCGGTGTTTGAACACCTGATGGAGACCACCCGGTCCTACGACTACGCGGTGGCAAACTTGGAGACTACCTTTGGCGGGGATGACTACCCCTATCAGGGAAACCCTACCTTCAACTGCCCGGATGCTCTGATGGATACTCTGGTGGAAGCGGGATATGATATGCTGCTTACCGCCAACAACCACAGCAGCGATACTTTGATCCCTGGCATCAAGCGGACACTGGAAGTGGTGCGGGGCAAGGGCGTGGAGACCCTGGGTACCCGACTCAGCGATGAAGAGGCACGATACTCCGTGGTGGATGTCAACGGCATCAAGATCGGCATGGTCTGCTACACCTTTACCACCAGCATGAAGGACGGCAAGCCCCGGCTCAACGGCGGCCTGCCCCTGGAACAGCCGGAGCTGATAAACTACTTTACCTATGGCGACCTGGAGGGCTTCTACGGGGAAATGGCGCAGATCGTTGCTGCCATGGAAGCGGAGGGGGCCGAGGCCACCATGCTCTACATCCACTGGGGCGATGAATACTATCTGGAGGAAAACTACCGCCAGAACGACATTGCCCAGAAAATGTGTGACATGGGCATTGATGTGATCGTAGGCGGACATCCCCATGTGGTGCAGCCTATGGAACTGCTGGAAAGCACGGTGGACCCGGACCACAAGACCATCTGCATCTATTCCGTGGGCAATGTGGTGTCCAACCAGCGTCTCGGAAACATTTCTCAGATTAATACTCCCCACACCGAGGACGGCGCTTTGTTCAGTGTGACCTTTGAAAAGTACACCGACGGCAGGGTTTATGTGGCGGAGGTGGATGTGCTTCCCACCTGGGTGAATATGTACCGTAACGAAAATGATAAGACGGTATACGCCATTTTGCCCCTGGAGGAGGAACGCAGAGAAGAATGGGCGGAGTTGTTCGATCTTCCCGGCGCCATTCTGACGGCGGCGGAAAATTCCTATGACCGGACCATGAAGATCGTGGGAGAAGGTCTCAGCCAATGCCAGACGTACCTGGAACAGCAGAAGCTGGCCCGGGAGCAATATTATATTGACCTGGCCGCAGGCAATGCGGCTTAAGAAGGAGGTTACCTATGTCCCGTAAACCCAAAAACCATACCGGATTAAAAGTGGTGCTGATCCTGCTGATCCTGGCCATGATCGTGGCC
>JAXJVC010000339.1:0-8267 GCA_036308745.1 Oscillospiraceae bacterium
ATAGGCGGGCGGTTATTAAGCGTTTACTGTTAAATTTCATCCATGCCAGCACACTGCTGAAAAAGACTCATTTACGAAATCCCCACACAGTAAAATCCCCGATAAGGACGCCCTAATGTCCTTATCGGGGATTTGCTAATTATTATGGAAAAACTTTTATTATTTCAAATAAAGCAGAGGCTTTCCAATCTTTGGAATTAGGCTGATAAGTCTTGCCGTCAAAAAACTTAATATGCATACCGCTCCCCATAGAAGTAAAACTTTCATCATTTGTGCGCAGTTTAATGCCAGGAAATATTTTTTCAAGGGAATTCGAAACATATTGTGGACAAGATACACCGCAAAAGAATACTGAGACATCCAGTTTACAACACTATATGCTGGAACTATCGTAATTCTGGAGAATAATTCAAAAATGGATACAGAAGCAACCATTAAGAAAACACAGTCATACCAGATGTTGTACTGCACACCACATTTATACGACCAAAGCTGAAGTATTACACTCAACGCAATACCGACCATTGCCACAATGGCCAACCAAGCATTTTTCAGAAATTTCAACATTTCTTTTTTGACCATGTATCCAAGCACGATGTATATTCCGTATATACCCCCGCTGAAACCCAAAGACATTTGCAGAGACAGCGCATCCAACCCCAGCACATTCAATATTGCCTTTCCTGTCGGGACGCAGAATGAAAATACCGAAAAAAACAAGATTGGAAAATACAGCAGTTTTGTATCACAATGTTTTAACGAATTTGCCACAAATGGAATGAGCAAATACATTCCAACAATCATCGGCATATACCACACATGACTCATATTCACTTTGTGCACAAAAAGCAAATCCGCCACTACCTGCAGAATACCGATTTCATACCCACTGATTTTCAAAAATACCTCATAGATAAAAAACCAAACTTCTGTACATATAAAAAGCTGAAACCAATTATTTTTCCAGAATTTTATAGTTTTTTCTGAATCATATTCTTTGTCCAACAACAAATAACCTGAAATCATCAAAAATATCGGCACACCCAATCTACCAAATGTAAAAAGCGTAAATGCAGAAACTTTGGATTGTACGCTCAGATCGGTTAGGCCAGATATGGATAACGAATAAATTCCCTCCGTCGCATGGCATAATATCACCATTAGAATTGCAAGCGCACGAAGCAAATCTATCCATTTAATTCTTTCTTGTCTCATATTATCCCCCTAGTCATTCTTTATTCAAAATAATATCACATTCATAACCTCACTGCAAGACTTCAGAAATGCTCGATCCTCAATACAAAACTGCATGACATAACGTATTGAAAAGTCCGACCTTCTCCAGCCGTGTTGAACGTGCTATCCGCCATGCCATCGAAGTGGCCTGGGACAGAGGAGATTTAGACACTTTGCAAAGATTTTCGGGTATACAGTGTCAAATACTAAGAAAAACCAACGAACTCTGAATTTATTGCGCTTATTGCTGATAAATTGCAGCTTCAGTTAAAATCTTCAGAAGTTGCAAATTTCTGAACATCTACAAATCCCTCGTTTATCAACCTAACAAAAACTCCTGTCCGATCGGTCGTTTTCCGCTCCGGCAGGAGTTTTTCTGTTTTCCATTTTAACCGAAATTATGGTCTATATACCATTGATTTTATCCTCAGTCAGAACTATAATGGGCATCAGAAAGAAAAGGAGGAACATCCATGAAAAAAATCATCGTCATTCTTCTCGCCCTTACGCTCCTGCTGTCCCTGTGCAGCTGCGGCAAGACGCCCGCCATCGCGGACCTAATGGACTACCCTCTGGGTGCCGGTTCTCTGGATGAATGCGAAAAATTCGTCAAGAGCTGCGGCTACAAAGTGGAGTCCAAAAGTGAGCAGGGCATCATGTTCACCGACGGCACCTGGAGCGGCTACGCCTCCCTTGGCAGCGTTTCCCTGGACTTTTACAGCTTTCAGAACGCAGACGCTGACTTTGATGCCACAGCAGATGCTGTCCGCGCAGAGCTGAAATCCCTTTGCGGCGAACCCTACGCTGGAGACTTCAACAATATGTTCAACCAGACTTCCGAGTGGTACACCACCGGCGATAAGGTCATTTATTTCAGCATCTATCATGGCATGGAGAACATGAGCGTCACCATCATGCCCGCGCCCAAGGACTGAGTATCCCCGCTCCCCTCCGCTCCCGGCTCCCGCCGGGAGCGTTTTCGTTCTCCCCACATTTCACCACATCCCGTTAAAGCCCATCAGACCGGCCATTTCTCGATATTCCGCAATTAAAATAAAAGAAACCACAAAATACGCAGAGCTTAGTCTGCTTTCTACCTTGATTCATCCCAAATAATGGTGTATACTGTTATGTAAGTATGCTGAGCAACGCCATCCTAAATGGTGCTTATGATACAGATTCAAAAAAACGAAAGAGGTCCCAATATGAAAAGAACCCCTTCCCAGGAAAAGCCTTGGCTGAAGTACTACTCCAAAGAAGCGCTGGAGCATACCGTTCCCCAGCTCACCGCCTATGGCTTCATGAAGGAAATCAACCAGAAAAACCAGGATAATACTGCCATCAATTACTACGGCAGTGCCATCAGCTACCGGGAGCTGTTCGCCCGTGTTGATGAGACCGCCAACGCCTTTGCCGCCTACGGCGTCAAAAAAGGCGACATGGTGTGCTTCGTCACCGTTGGCATCCCCGAAACCATCTGCGCCATCTACGCCCTGAACAAGCTGGGCGCCATCGCCAACATGATCGACCCCCGCATGGACGTGAACAGCATCCGCAAGATGATCCGCAATTCCGGTTCCACCACCACTATCATCATCGACATTGCCTTCCCCAAGATGCGTAAGATCATGGACGATGTGAACCAGCAGCATATCATTGTCCAGTCCGCCGCCCGGAGCCTTCCCTTTGTAAAAAAGGTTTTCAAAACCCTGACCACCAAGACTGACATTCCCTACAGCGACGTGGTAGTCAAGTGGGATACCTTCCTAAAGGCCGGACAGGGTACCATCGCGGAGGATGCCCCCTATGTTGGCGACGCCACCGTTGCCATCACCCACACCGGCGGCACCACCGGCTTCCCCAAGGGCGTTATGCTGACCAACGACAGCATGAATGCCGTGGCTATCAACTTCCTGTACGCCGGTCTGGATACCAAGCCCCAGGAGCGTTTCCTGGGTATCATCCCCAGCTTCACCTCCTACGGCATGGTCTGCGGCCTGCATATGCCCCTGTGCATGAAGCTGGAGCTGTGCCCCATCCCCAAGTTCGTCCCCACGGAATTCGGCAAGCTGGTGAAGCAGTTCCGTCCCAACCACATGATCAGCACCCCTGCCTTCTATGAGCTGATGATCGATAGCAAGGAGATGAAAAACTTCGACCTGTCCTTCCTGATCACCATGGGCTCCGGCGGTGACACCATGAACGAGGGTCTGGAAAAGAAGCTGGATGACTTCATGAAGAGCCATAACATCCGCTACCCCCTGGCCCAGGGCTACGGTATGTCCGAAGTCTCTGCCGCGGCATCCTTCTGCGTCAACGATATCTTCAAGCGCAAGAGCGTAGGCATCCCCTCCGTCACCACCACCATCGGCATTTTTGACCCTGAGACCGGAGAAGAGCTGGGCTATAACCAGCACGGCGAGGTATGCATCACCGGCCCCTCCATGATGAAGGGCTACTACAGAAAGCCCGACGAGACCGACCATGTCATGCGGAAGCACGATGATGGCCAGGTCTGGGTCCACTCCGGTGACATCGGCTACATGGACGAGGACGGCTTCCTGTACATTATCGGCCGCCTGAAGCGCATGATCACCCGGTTCGACGGTCACAAGGTCTTCCCCGTGGGCATCGAGAGCATGGTAGACGAGCGGGACGATGTACATAACTGCTGTGTCATCGGTGTCAATGACCGGGGCCACGGTCAGGGCCAGTATCCCCTGGTCATCGTCGCCCTGGATGAAAACGCGGATAAGGCCGCCGTCTGTAAGTCCATCTTTGACGAGTGCCAGGAAAAGCTGGAAGAGCGCGGCAAGCCTGTTGCTGTTCTGGCTGTGGACCAGATCCCCCTGACCGGTGCTGGCAAGAACGACTACCGCGCCTTGGAGACCCAGTACGCCGACTACGACTACACCACCTGGGAAACCGCCAACTGCCGATAACTCCTTTCAACCGGGCTGCGATCACCGCAGCCCGGTTTTTTCACAAAGTAAAATTCCCGCTTTCCGGCCAATCAGCCAGGAAAGCGGGAGTTTATCTTATGTATCAGGGGTTTGCGGAGGCGCAGCCTTCCATGAAGCTGCCCCGGCGCAGCAGGGCGGCGTCGCAGCGCTCACAGCGGTATTCCTCCGTGAACATGGTTCTGGGGATGCCCTCGCCCTGAGGCTCGCCGCAGCGGGCGCAGGTGGGGATCCGGGTCAGCTTGTGCTGGTAGATCCAATAGCAGGCACCGGCAGGGATCACGTTGGCCCAATCAAAGGTGTCGCTCTTATGGCCGTGGAGCTTTCCGTAGTTGTAGATGTTGGAGTCCCGGATCTGAAGCTTGCCGTCCTCCAGCAGCTCCTCCAGCACCAGATAATGGCCGCCCCGGGTGAAGAAACCCTTGTGTTGGAGGGAGATGACGATGTAGCCCTCCTTCATGGCTTCGTTGGCAACCCGCCAGTCGAAGGTCTTTTCCTTCAGATAGAAGCCCATCTCCGCGGGGGTCACCTCAAACATAATGGCGTTGGTGCCGTTTTTCAGGCAGTAATTGCCGTAGCGGTCGCACAGCTCAGGGGGCGTCAGTTCCTCGTCTGCCATGTAGCTTGCCAGCATCGCCATGGTGGTAATGCCGCAGCCGTGGGAGGTGATCTTGTAAGCACCGTAGTAAGTCGTGGGGTAGTCCTGCTGCAGATACAGCGGCACCACAGGGAAACGCTCGTGGCCCACATCGGCATACAGCAGGGTGTCCGCGCTGATGGAGGCGGTGTTTTCCGCGGTACCCAGCACGATGGCGCTGTAGTCCACGGTCATGGGGTACTTCTCCCGGGCGGCAGCGATCAACGCCCCGCCCTTCTCCATCAGCAGGTCCTGCTCCGCAGCGGCATACCAGATTTCCTTGCTGCCGGAGAAATACAGGATATGGACACCGCAGTCGGAGCGCAGCACTACGGTATCTCCGCTCTGGCGGCTGCCGTCAAAGCACCAGCCGTTCAGCGGCTCGTCCAGCTGGCCCTGATGGAGGTTCCGGTAAAGGCCGCCGTTGATGCTGGAACCGGCATCGGCGGAGTTCAGGTTTGCCAGCTCCGCAAACCGGGGTTCCGAGGTGTCCTTGCCACCCAGGAAGGTCTCCAGCATGGCATTGGCTTCGGTCTCACAGGCTGCCCAGGCTTCCTCCGAAGCATTCACCGCACCGTCGGAAGCAACGCTTGCCCCCTCGGGGACCAGCAGTACATGGCGGATATCTACAAGAACACCGCTGTCCTTATTGATGCCCGCCGCCTGGTACTCCCCTGCCTTCTCTGCAAAGAAGGCATCCACTTCCTCATTTTCTGCGGTTGTGGAATAATTCAGAGTGGTGAAATACATATAGGCCAGGTTATAAAGTTCCGCATAGCGGCTCAGGGCCTCCCCGTCCGCACCGGCACCGGCAGCATCCACCGCCAGAGCGTCCAGCCCGGAAATGCCGTTATCAGAAGCCGTCTCCTCCAGCATTGCGGGAATGCCGTCCAGATATTCCTGGTGCAGTTCATTGGGCTGGAAGCCCTTGTTGAAGCCGTACAGCACCTTGGTTGCAGGCTTTTCCGTCAGGTAAATGTCATGATTCTTCAGATTGGGCTGGTAGGCTTCCTCCGTAGGGACGCCCTCAGCGTCCGCCTGCAGCACCATGGCCTGGGCGCTGTGCCAGGCATTCAATGCCCGCTGCAGGAAATACTGCTGCCAGGAAGCGGCGGTATCGTCAATGGGGCATTCCTGGGTATCCAGGGGCTTGCCAAAATCCGGAGCCGTCTCATAGCCCGCCTGGCGGTAGGCTTCCACCTCCATCCAGTAGAACACCTGCAGCAGACCGTTGGTCAGTTCCTGCTCTCCGGCAGTGGCCACCACGGTATCCGCGGCAGCCTTCACGGCGCTGCCTTCCACAGTGTAGGTGCCCTTGCAGGTCACATCGTCCGGGGCGCCGTCGGCAGGCACGGTGGGGGGCACCGTCTCCTCAGGTGCTGTGGTCTCCACAGCCTCCTGGGTAGCTTCCGGTGCTGCGGCAGTCTCCTTTTGGGGACGCACATCCTCCTTGCCGCAGCCGGCAAACAGCGGCACCATCAGAGCCACGCACAGCATCAGCGCCAGCACACGCCGAAGCACTCCTGCCCTTTCAAATCTCTTTTTCATTCCGGATCATCTTCCTTTTTCTTCAATTTATCTTATCTAGATTACCATGATTTTCCCATATTTGCAAGGGTGCATATCTTAAAATACAGATGCCCCCTTGCATTTCTTCCCACCTTGGGATATAATTCTGATAGAATCAATTAACAACAGGAGGAACCCCATGGAAAACGAAAACATGATCCTTGAAGAAGAAGAGGTCAGCATCCTCACCCTCACCGACGAGAACGGCCAGGACACAGACTTTGAATACCTGGATTGCCTGGAGTACCAGGGCAAGGAGTATCTGGTGCTGATGCCCGCCGAGGAAGAGTCCGATGAGCTGATCATCCTGGAAGTGGAGCCTGTGGACGAAGAGAATGAGAACTACCTGGCTGTCACCGACGAAGCCGTCCTGGAAGCCGTCTACGGTATGTTCAAGGAAAAGTATCAGGATGTCCTGACCTTTGAGGATTGATCCCCCACCCCGCCGCATCGCGGCGGGGATTTTTTGTCCTCTCCGCCCGTTGACTTTGGTTTTGGGGTATGCTATAAGAAATACAACATTTCTTCGGAGGATTTTCCCATGAAAGAACAATTTTTGCGCACCGGAATGCTGCTGGGAGCGGAAGCTGTAGAGCGGCTGCAGAAGGCCCGGGTCGCCATTTTCGGCATCGGCGGCGTAGGCGGCTATACGGTGGAAGCCCTGGCCAGAAGCGGCATCGGGCAGATCGATCTTATCGACCACGACACCGTCAGCCTTTCCAATATCAACCGCCAGATTCTGGCCACCCATTCCACAGTGGGGATGCAAAAGGTGGACGCGGCAAAGCAGCGGATCCTGGACATCAATCCAGATGCCGTCGTGCGGACCTTCCCGGTTTTCTACACCCCGGAAACGGCAGACCAATTTGATTTTACCCAGTACGACTACATCGTAGATGCCATCGACACCGTCACCGGAAAGCTCCAGCTGGTACAGCGGGCCACTGATGCCGGGACCCCCATCATCAGCTGTATGGGAACAGGAAACAAGCTGGATGCCACCGCCTTTCAGGTGGCTGACATTTCCAAAACCTCCATGTGTCCCCTGGCCCGGGTCATGCGCAAGGAGCTGGGAAAACGGGGCATCAAGCACTTAAAGGTGGTCTATTCCCAGGAGGAAGCCCTGACTCCCACAGGCTGGGAGGAAGAAGCCGCCGCCCTGGGCAAGCGCCAGATCCCCGGCAGTGTGGCCTTCGTCCCCGGCGCCGCAGGCCTGATCCTGGCGGGAGAAGTCATTAAAGACATTGCTTTTGGGCAATAAAAATGCAGAATGCAGAATGTAAAATGCAAAATCGTGGTGTGCCTTTGGCACGATTTTAATCATTCGCGAAGCGAATACCATAATTCTGCATTCATCATTCTGCATTCTGCATTTATTTCTGTTCTTCCCAGAAAGGTTCTGGTTTTGCACAGTTTCCGCAATTTCCGCCGCAGTTTCTGGGCTTAAACTGAAGCTC
This sequence comes from Oscillospiraceae bacterium, assembly GCA_036308745.1. Lineage (GTDB taxonomy): Bacteria > Bacillota > Clostridia > Oscillospirales > Oscillospiraceae > Faecousia. The sequence goes on from JAXJVC010000339.1 coordinate 7,860, forward strand.
CTGGCTCTTGACACTGACGGTAGTACAGGCGGGGATGGAATGGGTGATGAACACATTGGAGCCGATGACGCTGTCCCGGCCGATAACGGTGCCGCCGCCCAGGATGGAAGCGCCTGCGTAAATGGTCACGTTGTCCTCGATGGTGGGATGGCGTTTCTTGCCCCGGAGGCTCTGTCCGCCCCGGGTGGTCAGTGCGCCCAGCGTCACGCCCTGGTAGACCTTCACATGGTCACCAATGATTGTGGTCTCGCCCACCACGATGCCGGTGCCGTGGTCGATGAAGAAATACTTGCCGATGGTGGCGCCGGGGTTGATGTCAATGCCGGTAACGCTGTGGGCATGCTCCGTCATGATCCGGGGCAGCATGGGAACGCCCAGGGTATACAGCACATGGGCCAGCCGGTACAC
>JAXJVC010000340.1:0-1701 GCA_036308745.1 Oscillospiraceae bacterium
ACCGGCAGCCCCCCTTACCCTGCCGTTCTGGACGAGATCCTGCCGGAAACCGGCGCCGATACCGCCGTCCTGGACATCGGACTGGTGGAGATCCCCGCCACCCGGATCGTAGGAACCAAATCTGCCGGCCGCATTACCGCTTTTACCGCCAGTTTCCGTCCCCTGCTGGACGCCAAATCTGAATTTGCCGCCAAGTGGATCAGCCTCTGCGCCGCCCACCTGAGTGATACCGGCATCACTGACCCCATCCTGTGCTATGAATACCTGGGCAATTTCTATGTCCAGGAGGGCAACAAGCGGGTCAGCGTCATGCGTCATTTCGATGCCCCCCGGATCCCCGGCAATGTTCTGCGGGTCATGCCCCCCGTCAGCGAGGAACCCCGGATCAAGGCTTACTACGAATTTCTGGATTTTTACAAGACCACCAAGCTGTATACCATCCAGTTCCGCCGTCCCGGCGACTATGCCAAGCTATTGGCCCATCTGGGCAAGAAGACCGGCGAAGACTGGACGGATGCGGAAAGGAAAAATTTCCGCGCCTATTTCCAATACTTCCGGGAGGCATTCTTTGCCATCAACACCAAGATGGAGGACGATGTTCTGCCTGAGGAAGCTCTGCTTCTGTGGCTGGACCTGTATCCCTACCAGGATCTGGGCCGCCTGTCCTCCGGGGAGCTGAAAAAGACCCTGTCTTCCCTCTGGACAGACGTGGTCACCGTTACCAAGGAAAACTCCGTCAAGGTCCAGACCAAGGCCGAGGACGAGAACAAGGGCAACCTGTTGGACCGGATGATCTCCGCCAGCATGGATACCCTGGGTGTCGCCTTCGTCCACCAGCTCAGCACTGCCAACAGCGCCTGGGTCATGGGTCACGAAGAAGGCCGGAAGCATCTGGAGCAGGTCATGGGTGACCGGGTCTCCGTCAAAAGCTACTTTGAGGCCAATACTCCGGAGCTTGCCACCCAGCTGATTGAACAGGCCGTGGAGGAAGGTGCCCAGGTGGTATTCACCACCGCGCCCCTGATGAGCCGGGCCACCCTGAAGGCCGCGGTGAAATATCCCAAGGTCCGATTCCTGAACTGCTCTGTGGACCAGCCCTATTCCAGCATCCGTACTTATTACGGCCGGATCTACGAAGCAAAATTCATCACCGGCGCCATTGCCGGCGCCATGGCCCAGAATAACCGCATCGGCTACATCGCCTCCTACCCCATTTTTGGCGTTCCCGCCTCCATCAACGCCTTTGCCCTGGGCGCCCAGATGACCAACCCCAGAGCCCAGATCGAACTGCGCTGGTCCTGTCTGGAGGGTACGCCCCAGGCGGACTTCTTTGCCGACGGCATCCGGGTCATCTCCAACCGCGAGGCCCCCACCCAGTCCCGGATGTACCTGGACTTCTGCAACTACGGTACCTATCTGATGGATGACCGGGGCGACCTGATCTCCCTGGCGACCCCCAGCTGGGGCTGGGGCAAATTCTATGAATTTGTCATCCGCAGCATCCTGTCCGGCGGCTGGAAACACGAAAAGGGCGTTTCCACAGCTCTGAACTACTGGCTGGGCATGGACAGCGGCTTGATCAAGGTGAACTTCTCCGACAAGCTGCCGGAGGGTGTCCGCCGGATGGCGAAGCTGCTGCAGAAGAACCTGACCGACGCCACCCTGGACCCTTTCTTCCGCCGCATCGTAGCCCAGGACGGC
>JAXJVC010000341.1:0-2602 GCA_036308745.1 Oscillospiraceae bacterium
CCATCATTCAGGCGGTGCGCAATGCGGGCTACAATGCCTATGTCCCCGGGGAGAAGAAGGAAAAGAAGGAAGAAAAGGCCCCTGCAGAGGACGCACTGAAGGAAATGAAGAAGCGCATCATCGGCTCTGCTATCAGTTTGGTGATCCTGATGTATTTTACCATGGGCCATATGGTGGGCCTTCCGTTGCCTAACTGGTATCATGGCATCGAAAATGCCCTGGTGGCGGCGCTGCTACAGTTTCTTCTTACGCTCCCTGCGGTGTATCTGAACCGGGTGTATTACAGCCGGGGACTGAAGGCCCTGTGGCACCGCAGTCCCAACATGGATTCCCTGATTGCCGTGGGATCTCTGGCAGCGCTGATCTACGGAATCGCCGCCCTGTTCCGCATGGCATGGGGTATGGGCCATGGAGACTGGGAACTGGTAAAGCAGTACAGTGAAAACCTGTACTTCGAGTCCGCCGCCATGATCCTGACTCTGATCACCCTGGGCAAGTTCCTGGAGACCCGGGCAAAGGGCAAGACAGGAGACGCCATCCGTGCGCTGATGGATCTAAGCCCCAAGACGGCTACCGTCAAGCGGGGGGAAAAACTGGAAGAGATCCCAGTGGAGGATGTCCGGGTTGGGGATTTTATCGTGGTCCGCTCCGGGGGAAGCATTCCTGTGGACGGTACCGTGACCGAGGGACGGGCCTCTGTGGACCAGAGCGCCCTCACCGGGGAAAGCGTTCCCGTGGAGAAGGTCCCCGGTGATACCGTAGCGGCTGCTACCATCAATACGGAAGGTTATCTGGAATTCCGGGCGGATAAGGTGGGTGAGGACACCACCCTGGCTCAGGTCATCCGTATGGTGGAGGAGGCGGGCGGCTCCAAGGCTCCAATCGCCCGGTTGGCAGATAAGATCGCAGGGGTGTTCGTGCCTGTGGTCATGACCATTGCGGCTATCACATTTGCTGTCTGGATGCTGGCGGGACAGACCCTGGAGTTCAGCCTGACCTGCGCCATTTCTGTGCTGGTGATCTCCTGTCCCTGCGCTCTGGGCCTGGCTACTCCTGTGGCCATCATGGTGGGGACCGGCCGGGGCGCACAGATGGGTGTGCTGTTCAAGAACGCCCAGGCCCTGGAGAGCCTGCATCATGTGGATACGGTGGTGCTGGACAAGACCGGGACCCTGACCACCGGAAAGCCGGAGGTCACGGATATTCTGCCCGGTGACGCTTCTTTAGCAGAGCTGATGCGGACGGCTGCGGCGCTGGAAAGCCGGTCCGAACATCCCTTTGCTAAGGCCATCCTGAAAAAGATGGGCAAAAACGTCTATCCTGCTCCGGTTGACTTTGAGACCCTTCCGGGACGGGGTGTGGCTGCGAAGATCAATGGGGTCCGCTTCTATGGCGGCAACGGGCGGCTGATGGAGGAACTGGGTGTTTCTGTGCCTGACCTCTCCGAACTGTCCCGGCAGGGCAAAACCCCTCTGCATTTTGCTGATGAAAATGGCCGGTATCTTGGCACCATTGCCGCTGCGGATGTGCTGAAGGCGGATTCTGAGGCGGCAATCCGGGCAATGCGGGAATTAAAGCTTGACGTAGTGATGCTGACAGGCGATAATGAAGTTACCGCAAAGGCTATTGCCGCCAAGGCGGGCATTACCCATGTGATCTCCGATGTGCTGCCTGGGGATAAGGCCGGAGCCATTGAGGCCCTCCAGGCTCAGGGACACAAGGTGCTGATGGTGGGCGATGGAATCAACGACGCGCCTGCGCTGGTCACCGCCGATGTGGGAATGGCCATCGGCGCAGGTACGGATATTGCCATGGAATCCGCTGACGTGGTGCTGATGAACAGTTCTTTGGCAGCGGTCAGCAGTGCAGTGGAACTGAGTAAGGCTACCATCAAAAATATCCGGCAGAACCTGTTCTGGGCGTTTTTCTACAATTCTCTGGGCATTCCCATTGCAGCGGGTGTGCTGTTCATCCCCTTTGGCCTACAGCTCAGCCCCATGCTGGGGGCGGCGGCTATGAGCATGAGCAGTGTGTTTGTGGTGACAAACGCCCTGCGTCTGCGGCTGTTCCAGCCTAAAACCGCTCCCAGGGAAACTGTGGCGGCAGAACATAACACAGAAGAGATTATTCTTGAGGAGGAAACAACAATGGAAACTGTTATCAAGGTGGAAGGTATGATGTGCAAGCACTGCAAGGCCCGTGTGGAACAGGTGTGCAAGGCCGTTCCCGGCACGGTGGATGCCGTTGTGGACCTGCAGGCCAAGACTGTTACGGTCACCGGTACCGCCGACGTGGCGGCCCTGAAGCAGGCCATTGTGGATGCTGACTACGAAGTGGTGGAGTAAGCCATGTATACAGAATCCTGGTTTGAGTCCCATGGCGCGGGTAGGATCCACTGCCTGCGCTGGTCCCCGGAGGGGTCAGTCAAGGGCGTGGTCCAGATCGTCCACGGCATTGCCGATTTCGCGGCGCGGTACGATGGGTTTGCCCGGTTTCTGAACGAACGGGGCTTTTTGGTGGTGGCGGAGGATCATATGGGTCATGGCGGCTCCATCGCAGGGGGCAGCATTCAGGGCCATTTTCACGGTGGCTGGTTTGCCGC
>JAXJVC010000342.1:0-3185 GCA_036308745.1 Oscillospiraceae bacterium
CCAGAATGACCACCTTTTCGCCGGGATAGATATGCTCGGAAATGTCCTTCAGGACCTGCAGGTCGCCAAAGGATTTGCTTAAGTTTTTAACGTCGATCACTTTGACGCAGCCTCCTTTCCAGAATGCCCACCAGCCAGCTGAAGATGATGACCAGTACCAGATAAATGCAGGCGATGCCCACCAGGGGGAACATCTGCTCGTAGGTTCTGCCGTAGATTGCCTGGGCGGCGTAGACCATTTCCTTGCCGCCGATGACGGTGATCAGGGAGGTGTCCTTCAGCAGAATGATAAATTCGTTGCCCAGAGAGGGGAGAATGGCCTTAAAGGCCTGGGGGATGACGATAAAGCGCATGGTATCGATATAGCCAAGACCAAGGCTCCGTCCGGCTTCCGCCTGACCGGGGTCCAGGGACATCAGGCCGCCCCGGATGATCTCGGCGACATAAGCACCGGAGTTGATGCCCAGGGTCAGGGCGCCTACCATGGTGTAGTTCCGGGAGGAAGAGAAGATAACGAAGCCCATGATCAGCAGCTGGACCATCATAGGGGTGCCGCGGATGACGGTAACGTAGACCTTGCAGATGGCATTCAGAAGACCCAGGATGGGGTTCTTCCGGCCTGCACGCTGCTGGTCGTGGGCGGTACGGACCATAGCCACCAGGACACCAAGCAGGATACCGATGATCAGGGCCAGGGCGGTGACCATCAGCGTGGTTCCCACACCCTCAAGATACTGCTTCCACCGGTTGCCCTCGATGAAAGCCTGATAGAATTTGACGTAGAATTCCTGCCAGAAGGGAACGTCAATGCCCTCCCGCAGCATGGACTTCCAAAGTTCGTACTGTGCCACAGGCTCACTCCTTATAATATAATATACTTTTATGATATTCTCCGGAAAACCGTTCTGGATGCCAAAGCGGCTTTCCGGAAAAGACCCGGAAACAAAACAGGACCTAAGGGCGGCGGGGCCGCCCTTAGGTGGTTTGATAACGAATTATTCTGCGGAAATGTACTTGTCGATGATAGCCTGAACGGTGCCGTCAGCGGTCAGCTCAGCCAGAGCCTTGTTAACAGCTTCCAGCAGGGCGGTGTTTTCCTTGTTCAGACCGATGGCGTAGGACTCCTCCACCCAGTTGCCTTCCAGCAGAGCCAGACCGGGGTTGGCAGCCACAAACTCAGCAGCAGGAGCGCTGTCAATGATGACGCAGTCCACCTGGCCGTTCAGCAGAGCCTGAACAGCGCTGGCACCGTTTTCAAAAGCGGTGACATGGTCTTCGCCGTAGCCACCATTCTCGGGGCTGTCGGAAGCGTAGATGTAACCGGTGGTGCCGCGCTGGCAGCCGATCATTTTTTCGCCCAGGTTATCCATGGTCACATCGGAGCCTTCCTTGACGATAACGACCTGCACGCCGGTGGCGTAGCTATCAGAGAAATTCATGACCAGCAGACGGTCTTCGGTAACGGAGACACCGGCCATAACGATATCGGACTTCTTCTGCTGAACAGCCAGCAGAGCAGCGTCGAAGTCCATGTCGTCAACAACCAGCTCCAGACCCAGCTTCTGGGCGATGGCGCCTGCGATCTCCACGTCGATGCCCTCGAAGCTGCCGTCGTCGGCGACCATCTCATAGGGAGGGAAAGCGGCGTTGGTGGACATGATCAGCTTGCCTGCCTCAACGGTGTTCAGCTCATTGGCTTCGGAGCTGCCGCAGCCGGCCATCAGGGATGCCAGCATCAGAACAGTCAGAGCGATTGCAATAATCTTTTTCATATTCATCTTCTCCTTATCAAAAATTCCCCCAGGTCACGGGGGTGGGGAATGATTGCATTATACTGCGAATATTATTCAGCGTCAATTGGATGACTATCCAAACAATGGGATCGTTTGGGGCCGGTTTGTAATAAATATAGCACAAATAACTGAAAAGCAACTTATTTTATCCGACCATCCAAAGAAAATATACGATCGAACTATGCATAATTATGCAAATTTGGCTACATAACGCGAATAAAAAACCGCAGGGGAGAAAATGGCGGGAGAAAGACCGACAAATATGAACAAATCTTGACGAAAGGCTCGGCGTAAGCTATAATGGCCCCAGCAAAACAAACAGAGACTTCTATATAATATAAGGAAGGACGTTTACATCCATGAAGACCACCGTAAAAAAGATGGACTTTGACAAGGTCATGGCGCTGCCCCGCTATGCCCATAAGCAGCCCCGGAAGCCAAACATCTTCTGGCGCACCCTGATCCGCCTGTTGACCATCGTTGGCATGGCCGGAACAAAATTCAAATATGAGCAGGAGCGGATGGAACTGCTGGGCAAGGACGAGCCTTGCCTGATCCTGATGAACCATTCCTGCTTTCTGGATATGCAGATCGCCTACCGCATCCTGTATCCCCGGGCCTTCAATATCATCTGCACCTCCGATGCCTTCGTTGGGTTCTGGGGTCTGATGGGCTGGCTGATGCGGACCATCGGCTGTGTTCCTACCCAGAAATTTGTTACGGATCTTGGCCTGATTCAGGACATGAATTACTGCTTCAAAAATCTGAAGTCCAGCGTGCTTATGTATCCTGAGGCCAGCTATTCCTTTGACGGCACCTGCACACCGCTGCCCCGCAAGATGGGTGTTCTGTTGAAGAAGTTCGACGTGCCTGTGGTGATGATTGAGACCCTCGGCGCCTTCTCCCGGAATCCCCTTTATAATGAACTGCAGGTCCGCAAGGGTGTTCCTGTTTCCGCAAAGGTTCGGGTGCTGTATACCCGGGAGGAAATCCGGGAGAAAACTGTCCGGGAACTGTCCGATGGACTGGATGCTGCCTTTGGCTTTGATCATTTCAAATGGCAGAAGGAACAGGGACTGGAAATCCACGATGATTTCCGGGCTGACGGCCTGGACCGGATCCTCTATAAGTGCGCCCACTGCGGAGCGGAGGGGGAAATGGAAGGCCGGGGAACCAAGCTGACCTGTAAGCATTGCGGAAAGACCTGGGAGCTGACACCTTTGGGAGAGCTGCAGGCCGCAGAAGGGGAGACGGAGTTCTCTCATATTCCCGACTGGTATGCCTGGGAGCGGCAGCAGGTGGCACAGGAGATCCTGGACGGCAGCTACAATCTGGACATCGATGTGGAAATTGCCATGCTGGTAGACTTTAAGGCCATATACCAGGTAGGGG
>JAXJVC010000343.1:0-2838 GCA_036308745.1 Oscillospiraceae bacterium
CCGCGTGATAGCGACGTAAGGTGCGCCGCCACGACAGCCAGCTTTAGGAGGTGATGGACAAGCTGGCCGAGCGATCTACGCAGCCTTTAACCCGGTGCTGGCAATCCGGGCGCGAGGACAGCGCGGGGGATAATGAAACTTGTTCACGCCCTCCCACGGACTTGAGGGGGAGTCCCTGCCGTATGCGCCAGCCCTCCACGGGCAGCGGTATCGCGGGGCTATGCAGCCGGGGCCACCGGCGGTCTGGAATACTCCCCGCGCCGGGGATGCGTGGCAAATACGGCGTACATATCAATCAGAGAGCCGCCGATCCGGGGCCTTTCTGTCTTGTGACAGCCCAAACTTAACCCGGCCCGGCGGCTCTCTCCATTGTGGATTGAAATGGAATAAAACAGTCTCCCTGCTTCTGGTCATCGTGGCCAGAGGTGGGGCAAGGTCAAAGGGCGGCGCTTTTAGCGCCGCCTTTCCGCGTTTCCCCACAGGACAACGGGAGACTGGTAGTATCAAACAACAACGGAACAGGAGGATGCTATGACAGATCCCATTGATCGGGAGGAATATGTATATCAAGTCGATAAGATAAAATTCATCGTCACGCCCGTCTACAAGGAGGACGGAGAGCCGATGCGCGATATTCTCTTGAAACTGATGCTGGCGGAACTGGAGCCAGCTTAACCCCCTTTCACGGACATCCTTAACATGGGCGGTCAACGGAGGTATAATATAGGTAGGATAAAACCTCTTGTTTGACGGCTGAAAGGAGGATATTTTGAAACAGTCAAACAAGAATTTCGCAGTAGGTACTGCCGCTCTATATTGCCGCCTGAGCCGCGATGACAACATGGATAGTGAGTCCAACAGCATTAGCAACCAGAAGAAAATACTTCAAAAGGCCGCCAAGGAAAAGGGCTACACCGATACTATTTTCTTTGTAGATGACGGTATCACGGGCACGACGATGAAGCGTCCCGGCTTTCAGAAAATGCTGACGGCTATTGAGGCTGGGTATATCTCGGCTGTGTTTGTGAAAGACCTTTCCCGGCTGGGCCGTAACTACATTGAGGTCGGCAAGCTGACGGAAGAGTTCTTTCCGCTCCATGATGTACGGCTGGTAGCCGTTTCCGATGGCGTAGATAGTGACGAGGGCGAGGACGATTTTACCCCGTTCCAAAACATTATGAATGAATACTACGCCAAGGACATCTCCAAGAAACGCCGTATCGTCAACAAGATGAAAGGTAATTCTGGTGTACCGCTTTCCCCGCCGCCCTATGGCTACATCAAGAACCCCGATGATCCCCGCTTTTGGGTCGTGGAGGAAGAGGCCGCCGCTGTGGTGCGCCGTATCTATCGTATGGCGCTGGATGGCTTCGGCCTTGCCGAGATTGCCGCCGCGCTGGGTGCGGACGGGATTGTAAATCCCACCTACTACTGGCGGAGCAAAGGAACCAACCGGGGCGGCTCCAAAAGTACGCTGGAGCCTACCAAGTGGGGCCACACCACCATTAAGAAAATCCTCACCTTGCAGGAATACTGTGGCGATGTGATCAACTTCAAAAGCTACTCCAAATCCTATAAGATGAAAAAACGGATTGAGAACCCCGAGGAAAATCGGGCGATCTTCCTCAATGTGCATGAGGCAATCATTGACCGGGCCACTTGGGAAAAGGTGCAGGCGCTGATGAAGAACACCCGGCGCAAGCGTCCCAGCGTTTCCCAAGAACGGAGCGCGTTCTCCGGCCTTTTGAAATGTCCCGAGTGCGGCGGCAATCTGAACTTCCACTTTAACCAGAATAACCACGATATTAAGTTCTTTAGCTGTCAGAACCACAATTCCGGGCTTCGCAAATGTTCCACCACCCACTATATCCGACTGGACTTTCTGGAGCGCGTGGTGCTGTACGAGGTCAAGCGGCTGGCCTGCTTCGCCAATGAGTACGAGGACGCCTTTATAAAGGCTATGGTGGGCCGCTCCGCAAAGGTGGCGGAGAATGACCGTGTACGGAAACGGCGGGAGCTGGACGCTCTGGTGGCCCGTGACAAGGAACTGGATGCCCTCTTTGAAAGGCTCTATGAGGACAACGTAAACGGCAAGATCGACGATGCCCGGTTTGCCAAAATGTCCAAGCGGTACGAGGAGGAGCAAGGCGAAAACTCCAAGAAGATCAAGGCCCTGCGGCTGGAGCTCAAAAAGCAGGAGGGCAGACAAATGGACGTTGACCAGTTTCTTGAAACCGTCCGACGGTACACCGATGCAACGGAAATTACCCAACGCATGGTTGCCGAGCTGATCGACCACATCGATGTGTACCATGCAGAAAAGAAAGACGGCATTACCACCCAGCGGGTTGTCATTCACTATAACTGTGTTGGCGCTTTTGAAGTGCCTGACCGCCGCAATATCCCCGAGGAGGACATCCTCATGCAAACAAGAAAAGGCGTAGCATTAAGCTACGCCCCGTCACAAATTGCGGTATGAATTTTTGAAATAAAAAATGCAGAGTGTCCATTACAGGATACTCAGATCCCATAAGGACACTCTGCATGGTCAGAGTGTAGATCGACAGGAGGATATTGTGTTTGAGCAGAGAATCCTTGAAAACTACATGGTTCTTCTCATGGCGAAGCATTCTTGTACATATTAAATATCTTCCGTTGCTACCCCTTCCTCCATCTTGACTGCTGATCGTTCCCCTGTGGTCGATTGACCACGGGGGACCCACTGTTTTACGGCAGTTCAAGGCGAAATAGCTTATATCTTCGATTGGATATTATTGTCATGAAACGATCCTGACGTTATCCCGGCCGGATCGGATCGAGGGAACATACAAAAATACA
>JAXJVC010000344.1:0-6617 GCA_036308745.1 Oscillospiraceae bacterium
ATATCTTCTTTATCACCCGTTGGCATTTTTTCTTGTTTTTTCATTCCGAATGTGCTATATTGGTTGCTATCAACGAAAAACGGATGATTCTTTATGAAAAAAATTCTAAAAATTACATTTTTAATCCTTTCTGTAACCCTTTGTCATTTCTTCGCCGGATGCTCCCACTCTGCCCCTGCCCAGGTAGCTGCAACTACCCTGCCGGTCTATGAATTTACCGCCGCCCTCTGTCAGGGCACAGATATCACTGTCACCCGGCTGGTCACAGAGGAGGTTTCCTGCCTTCACGACTACTCCCTCAATGTCCGCCAGGTCAAGGCCGCGGAAGCCGCGGACCTGATCGTTCTCTCCGGCGCAGGACTGGAAGAATTTATGGAGGACATTCTCGAAGGCAAGCCGGCCATCGATGCCTCCCAGGGCATCTCCCTCCTCTGCCCCGAAGAAGAGCATCACCACGACCATGAGGAAGAGGGACACCACCACGAACAGGATCCCCATATCTGGCTTTCCCCCGAAAACGCCAAGCTCATGGCCCGGAATATCTGTGACGGTCTTTCCGCCCGCTATCCCGCCCACGCCGAGACCCTCCAAAACAACCTTACCGCCCTGTTAAACCGGCTCTCTGCCCTGCAAACCTACGGGGATGCCCAGCTCCAAAATTTGACCTCCCGCGACATAATTTCCTTCCACGACGGCTTCGCTTACTTCGCCGAAAGCTTTGACCTGACCATTCTGGAAGCTGTAGAGGAAGAATCCGGCAGAGAAGCCTCCGCCAAAGAACTGATCCATTTGATTGAAATTGTTCAGAAAAATCAGCTCCCCTCAATCTTTACGGAACAAAACGGCAGTGTTTCCGCCGCAGAAATCATTTCCCGGGAAACCGGAGCGGGCTGCTTCGCCCTGGACATGGCCATGTCCGGCGACAGCTACTTTGACGCAATGTACCACAATATCGACACAATTAAGGAGGCTTTGACATGAAATTCTCCCTCCACGACGGTTCCTGCGGCCATTTCTGTTGTTTACGGGTGGAAAATGTCTCCGTTAAGATCGGAACCGACAGCATCCTCAAGGATGTGAACCTCCACGTCCACTGCGGCGAAATGGTCGCCCTAATCGGCCCGAATGGTGCCGGAAAATCCACTTTTTTGAAGGCCGTTCTTGGGGAACGAGAGTACGAAGGTATCATCGCCTTCTCCGAGCCAGGTCAGCGGAGCAAAAAGCCCCGGATTGGATATGTTCCCCAAAGTCCGAATTTTGACCCCAGCGACCCGGTTTCTGTTGCCGATTTGTTCGCCTGCTGCATGAGCCGCCGCCCCGCCTTTCTGGGCCTGGGTGCTTCCATGCGAGAGACCGTGCTGGAATGCCTGGACCGGGTCCACGGTACGGACCTGATCGATAAGCGGGTAGGAACCCTCTCCGGCGGCGAATTACAGCGAGTTTTGCTGGCATTAGCCCTCGAACCTATGCCAAATATTTTGATTTTGGACGAACCCCTCTCCGGTGTGGATGTCGAAGGAATGGAAATCTTGATGGAAATGCTCGATGAGATCCGGAAAACCTACGACCTGTCCATCCTTATGACCACTCACGATTTTTCCATGCTCCCCCGGTATGCCGACCAGGTGGTCCTCATCGACCACGCTGTTCTGATTCAGGGAAATCCCGAAAAAGTTCTGTCTTCCGACGAATTCAGCCAGGCTTTCCACATGAAAGGAGGCAGAGCATGAACATTTGGTACGCATTTTGCGAGTTACTTCCCATTGAAATGCTCCGCTGGGACTTTATGAAGAACGCCCTGCTGGCCCTGTTGCTGATGGCCCCTCTTTTTGGACTTCTTTCGACCATGATCGTCACCGGACGGATGAGTTTCTTCTCCGACGCCCTGGGTCACTCTGCCTTTACCGGCATTGCCATCGGAGCCATCTGCGGCCTGGCAGTCCCCACCTGGGCGGCTGTGGCCTTCAGCGTAGGTTTCGCCCTGCTGTTCTCCTTTGTCCGCAGCAAGTCCAACCAGGCAGCAGACACAATCATCGGCGTATTCTCCAGCAGTGCCGTGGCATTGGGCATTTTTGTCGCCACCCTGGGCGGCGGCAGCTTTACCAAATATAATAAGTACCTCATCGGAGATATCCTCTCCGTCTCCCCCGCCGAGATCGGCACCCTGGCCTTGGTGCTGGTCGCTGTAGTGATCTTCTGGGCACTCTATTCCAACCGTCTGTGCCTTACCGCCATCCACCCCCAGCTAGCCTCCTCCCGGGGCATCCCCGTCGGCCTGTCCCAGACCCTGTTCACCGTGGCCATCGCCGTGGTGGTGACCCTCAGCATTTCCAGCGTGGGCCTGCTGATCCTCAATTCGTTGCTGGTGCTGCCCGCCGCTTCCGCACGAAACATCTCCTGGAACCTGAAGCAGTACCACGGGTTCTCCGTGCTGTTCGCTCTGGCAGCAGGCATTGGCGGTCTGGTAGTCTCCTATTATCTGGGCTGCTCTGCCGGCGCGGCCATCAGCCTGATTCTGGCTGTCATTTTCGCATTTACCTTCTGTCTGAGGAAAAGGAGGGCCTGATATGGACGTGAATATCCAGGTCATTGCCAGGATGCACAGCGATTTTGCCACCAAATTCGGCATCCCCCGTCAGAGCGGTCTGGTAGAGGAGCTTCGCTCCACCATCGTCTTTGAACCGGAATTCCGCAATTCTGACGCCCTCCGGGGCATTGAGGATTTCTCTCACCTATGGATCATTTGGCAGTTTTCCGAAGCTGTCCGTCAGGGCTGGTCCCCCACGGTACGTCCGCCTCGACTGGGCGGCAATATCCGGATGGGTGTTTTCGCCACCCGCTCCCCCTTCCGGCCCAATAATCTGGGTCTATCCAGCGTGAAGTTGTTAGGTGTGGAAACAGTCCCGGAATACGGCACCGTCCTTCATGTGGGGGGCGCAGACCTCATGGACGGCACCCCCATTTTTGACATTAAACCCTACATCCCCTACGGCGACTGCCACCCCGAAGCCACCGGCGGCTTCACAGACAAAGCAGGAGAGTTTCTCCTACAGGTAGACTTCCCTGCCCACCTGCTGGCGGTTCTGCCCCAGGACAAGCAGGAAGCCGCCATAGGCGTTCTCTCCCACGATCCCCGGCCTTCTTATCAAAGAAAGCCGGACCGGGTGTATGGTCTGACCTTCGCCGGATTTGATATTCGTTTCAAAGTCAACGAAGACATCCTGATCGTTCAGGAAGTAAGCAAAGTATAGAGGATGGGGGACGAATTTCGTCCCCCATTATTCTATATTCAATTCCGCCACATCCAAGTCCCGGTAGGGATAGACCCGCTCCCCGTTTCGGATACTGCTTCTGTGGCTGTTCAGCAGACGCACGATATCATACACATCGATCCAAATCTCAGAATTACACTCCTTCTGGCTTTCATCGAACACCAGCTCCATGCCAAAATGCAAGTGGACCGTTTCAATATTGTTGACGTTTTCCTTATCGGAATAGCCCGTCCTGCCCATGAAGCCGATCAGGTCCCCGGCCTGGACCATGTCCCCCTCCGCCAGCCCCGGTGCGAAGGGCTTGTCCTTCTGAAGATGGGCATAATAATAGTAGCGTTTGTTGTCAAAGGAGCGGATTCCCACCCGCCAGCCGCCATAGCGGTTCCACCCCATGACCTCCACCACGCCGCCCTCCACTGCCACAATAGGGGTTCCCTGACTGCCCATGAGATCATGACCCAGGTGCTTGCGCTTAAAGCCAAAGGAGCGGCCTACACCGAAGTCATCACAATGGCTGTAGCCGTAACCGGCGGCAATGGGAGAAAAGGCTTTCAGGCCGTAGTCTGCCACCCACTGCCCATCCTTTTCGATGGCATAACTGCCCAAAAGTCCCCCCAGCGCAGCGGAATAGGCTTCGTGGTAGTAGGCATAATAGCGATACAGATCCCCCAGCAATTCCGGTGGGGACTTATCCCCCTTCAGGTCTGCCGCCGCCTGTTTTGTGGCTGATATGCCGCATTTGCCGCCCGTCCTGCAAGCCGCCAGGGCAAGAATCTCAATCCAGGAGATGTGCTTTTCCTGGTCAAAGGAAGCGATATCCTGCTCCATTGCAAATTTCATGGATTCATAAGGCACATCAAAATCCACCCATTTTATCGGCTCAGCCCGAGCCGGCATCACCAGCATGGGCAACAGCAAAAGACATAACAAGAACCGCTTCATCCCCTCACCTCTTGGATTAGGGTATGAAGCGGTTTGTGTTTCATTCCTGGTAATTATTGCAGATCTCGCACAACGTCCTTTGCCACCCGGTAAATATCTGCCATGGTGTTTAAGGACGTGATCTCCTTTTTATAGAAACTGCTATGGGAAACGCCCCGGAGATACCAGGCGAAGTGCTTTCTGGCCTCCAGACAAGCAATATGCTCACCGTGGTCCTGCTCCGACAGACGGAACTGCTCCACAGCCACATCGATCCGATCCTTCAGACAGGGCCTTCCGGCGTATTCCTCCCCTGCCAGGGCAGCGGCTACCTCCTCAAAGATCCAGGGATCGCCAAACACACTACGTCCGATCATCAGACCGTCTGCCCCGGTTCGCTTCAGGCACTTCATCGCCGTCTCACCGCCAGTAATATCACCGTTGGCGATGACCGGGATGGAAAGCTGGTCCTTGACCTTGTGGATGGTATCCCAATCAGCCGTTCCTGTGTAGAGCATGGCCCGGGTACGGCCATGGACCGTGACCATAGCCGCGCCGTTCTGCTCCATCCGTTTGGTGAAATCCAGAACATTGATGCTGCCCTTGTCCCAGCCCAGACGGCATTTCACCGTCACCGGAACATCCACCGCCTTTGCAACTGCATCCACGATTTTCTCCGCCAGTTCCGGGGTCCGCATCAGGCCGCAGCCGTCGCCGGAATTTGCGATCTTGGGCATGGGGCAGCCCATGTTGATATCGATAAAGTCACAACCGGAAATCTCCAGCGCCAGTCGGGCGCCCTCCGCCATGATGGCAGGATCGTTGCCGAAGATCTGAGCGCCGCAGATGCTGCCTTCATTTTTCCGCAAAAGTGTTGCGCTTTTCTTGTCCTGATATACCAGTGCCCGGGAGGAAACCATCTCCGTCACCGTCACGCCTGCCCCCAGCCGGGCGCAGACCGTACGGAAGGCCCAGTCCGTTACCCCTGCCATAGGCGCCAAAAAAACGGGGTTTGTTACTTCTATCTTTCCGATTTGCACAGCAAACACCTCTCACCCATCTCACGGGCAGCCAATCGCCGCCCCTACAGGAAATATTGAGGATTATACCACAAACCGGCCCATTCCGCAAGTCACAACATCGCTGTCAGCAGCCACACCAGCCCGGTGAGCAGCGCGCCGCCTGATGCCCATAGTGCGCCATGGAGGTACAGCCGATTCCGGCCAAGCCCCTCGCCGCTGTAGATGGCCTTCTTAGCCTCCTTCAGCAGCACATCGTCGGTGATCCCTTCCCCCACCGCGTTTTCCTTCAGAATAAAAATGGCTTGCTCAAAAAGCTTTGGCTCCGGAGCATGGACCACTATGACCTGCCGGGAAATGCCTTTTACCATAAATTACCGCCTCCTTGTGGAGGGAGTATACCCTAAAGGAATCCATTTCATACAAGATCAATCCTGGTCCTTAGGGCGCTTATATCTGCCCTTCGGCTCCCATTCCGGCAGAGGGTAACGCTGCATGGCACCAAAGACCCGCTCCTTCAGGTCAGGATAGGTCTTGCTCAATTCAAATACCAGCTGCTTAACCTCTTCCCGCTTGGTAGTTTTATCCACCGGACAGCGGTTTTCCATCACCGGCAGAGCCTTGCGTACTGCGAAATTGTCCACTGTTTTTTCATGAATGTAGAGCATAGGACGGATCTGGATCACACCAGTGCGGTCCAGATTGGTCACCGGCTGGAAGCAACTGATCCGGCCCTCAAACAGCAGAGACATCAGGAAGGTCTCCACCGCATCGTCATAGTGATGCCCCAGCGCCAGCTTGTTGAAACCTTTGTCCAGGATGGCCTGATTCAGCGCGCCCCGGCGCATTTTAGAACACATGGAGCAGGGATTCTTTTCCTTCCGATGGTCAAAAATAATAGGTGCGATCTCTGTCTTGATAATGGTATAGGGGACCTCCCATTCCCGGCACAGGGTCTCGATAGCGGAATAGTCCATCCCCAGTCCCATGTCGATGGTGATGGCCTCCAGTTCAAAGGGTTTGTTGAAATATTTCCGCAGTCCCGCCAGCAGGACCAGCAGAACAAGGGAATCCTTTCCGCCGGAAACGCCTACAGCGATCTTGTCTCCGGCTTCAATCATATGGTAATCGTCCACGCACCGGCGGACCAGGCCCATCAGCTTTTGCATTGTTGGATTTCCTCCGTAATTTTTCAAAAATAGGATGTGAGAAAACAAGAGCATTTGAGAGCATATAAGAGCTTTTAAGAGTTTACTTAGGTTTTCACAAAAAACTTCAAAATTGCTGTTGACATTTGATTTTTATTGTGGTATAAAATTCAAGCGATTTGAAGACATTGTACTTCAAACCACTGAAATTGTCAAAATATTTTAATCCAATTGGAGGAACACATAATGTCCACTAC
>JAXJVC010000345.1:0-1791 GCA_036308745.1 Oscillospiraceae bacterium
ATATCTGCACATTCTCCCCGAAGGATCAGCTTGCCGCCGTGCATTCCGGTACAGGGGAAATTGTGTACGATCTGCTTTTCTCCCCTGTTCAATCCCAGCACCATGATGATACCGCCTGCCTGGTACTCTCCAAGGAAGCTGCCTGCACAACCGCCGATCACCAGAGCCGGAATCTTTTCTCCGTATTCTTTCATATGAATACCCGCCCGGTAACCCGCATTTCCCTGGACAAAGATCTCGCCACCGCGCATGGCATAACCGGCAGCATCCCCGATGTTGCCATGGATCACGATTTTGCCCGCGTTCATGGTATCACCGACTGCGTCCTGTGCATTGCCGTGGACTGTGATTTCCGCCCCGTTCAGATAGGCACCCAATGCGTTTCCGGGGATGCCGCTAACTGTGATATCCTTCCCGGATAATCCCGCTCCAATGAAACGCTGTCCCAGGCAATTGCATATCTGAACCTTTTCTCCGCAATGCTTGATTTCTTCATTCAAAGCCGCGTAATCCAAATCAGTTGCATCTAACAGCATAGTTATATCACATCCATTTTTTCATTTCCAATGTTTTTTATTCCCCTGCATGAGAAATGCCGAGGATCTCCAGTTCTTTCTCCGTCAATCCGATTCCCCGAAGCATCAGGCGGTTTCCTTTCAGAGCTTCTATAGAATTGATTCCCATGCCGCCCATAAGCTCTTTTATTTCATGACGCCATGCAGTCATCAGATTGACAAGGCGTTTACTTCCCTCATCGGGATCCAGCCGCTTTACCAGTTCCGGACGCTGGGTAGCAATACCCCAATTACATTTGCCGCTCTGGCAAGTTCTGCACAGGTGGCATCCCATAGCCAGAAGTGCTGCTGTTGAGATATAGCAGGCATCCGCACCCAAGGCAATCGCCTTGACCACATCAGATGCACTGCGGACACTGCCGCCCGCCACCAAAGAAACCTGATTTCGGATTCCCTCATCCCGGAGCCGCTGATCCACTGCAGCCAATGCCAGTTCGATGGGAATGCCAACATTATCACGGATTCTGGTTGGCGCTGCGCCGGTACCTCCACGGAACCCATCAATGGCAATAATGTCCGCGCCGCTGCGGGCAATACCACTGGCTATGGCCGCAATGTTATGGACAGCCGCCACCTTTACGATCACCGGTTTCTGATATTCCGTTGCTTCCTTCAGGGAAAACACAAGCTGACGCAGATCCTCAATGGAATAAATATCGTGATGCGGTGCCGGAGAAATGGCATCAGAGCCTTCCGGTACCATGCGGGTCCTGGAGACATCCCCTACGATTTTGGCTCCCGGCAGATGGCCACCGATACCGGGCTTCGCACCCTGACCCATTTTAATTTCGATTGCTGCACCTGCATTCAAATAGTCCTCATGCACACCAAACCGACCGGATGCTACCTGCACAATGGTGTTGGGGCCATACACATAAAAGTCCTCATGCAGACCTCCTTCACCGGTATTATAATAGATGCCCAGTTCGGTAGCAGCTCTGGCGAGGCTGGCATGAGCGTTATAACTGATGGAACCGTAGCTCATAGCAGAAAACATCACCGGCATACTCAGTTCCAGCTGAGGTGCCAGGTCACAGCACAGGTCTCCATTCTCTTTCCGGCGAATTTTCTCCGGCTTCTTGCCCAGAAATACCTTCGTTTCCATTGGTTCCCGTAGGGGATCAATCGGAGGATTGGTAACCTGAGACGCATTGATCAGAATTCTGTCCCAGTAAACCGGGAATTCCTTTGGATTACCCATAGAGGATAACAGCAC
>JAXJVC010000346.1:0-3041 GCA_036308745.1 Oscillospiraceae bacterium
AGGGAAGGCTTTCTTTCGTCCGTAAACTACAATTTACCGCTCCATTGCCTCCGCCCGGTACTTCTCCGCCTGCGCCTTGTAAAGCTCCGCCTGAGCCTCCTGGGTGATGTCCTGCAGGCTGATGTCATCCCAAAGGATTTCAAACCGGTCATCCAGCCCTTCCAGGGCAAGATATGTCCGACAGATCTTCCGAACCGCAGGCTCCACCGTCCGCCGCAGCGCCCAAAGCTCGCTGGTCAGAATATCTGCCTGTTGGGTACTCATCCGCTCGGTGGTGCTCCAGTTCAAACCCAGCAGGAAGGGAGGCAGCCCGGTCTTCGCCACCAGCTGCTCCAGGATCTGCCGTACCGGCACCTGGGAATCCAGAATGGGGGCTTCCCCGCCAATGACCTTGATCTCCACGTCCCCCACCGCCACAAAATCCCGGACAGTTCCGTTTTTGACTTCTTCCATGGCCTTACTCCACTCGGAAGCCACCTGCTTCCCCCGTTCCTGCACCACAGCGGGGTCCAGGTCCTCGCCGCCCTTGCAGATGACGCTGTAGCGGATATTTCCCGCCCGCTCCCAGTTGACGCCGATGGTGTGATAGATCTTCATAAGAATATCCGCCAGGAAGGGCATTCCCCGGAACATACTCACGCCGTAGGGATGCCCAGGCTCGGGATTCAAGGCAGTAAACAGCAAAAGCTGCTGATAAGGCAGCGGTCGCAGCAGCCCATGCTCATCTGTACCCCAAATCACCGTTTCCAGGGCACTTTCCCCCTCCTGGATCTCCAAGGTCGTCACATCCCCCCAGCAAACTGCCCGGAGCTTCCCGCCTGCCACTACCAATTCTCCGATGGCCCGGCCATAGGTCAGCAGGCTGTCCAGATACCCGCTGAGAAAGCTGTCCATGCCCACCTGCCCATGACCGCTGGGTACTGCCCGCAAAAACTGCTCCAGCCGATTCTGAGCCTCGGCACTGCGACACTTCACCGTAAAGCCGCCGCACAGCCGCACCATCTTTCCCACAGCGGCATCCAATACGGGAATTGCCTCCCGCATCTCCCGGTACACCCGTTCCTCACCGCTCCCCAGAGGCACAAACCCCCGCATAGCCCCAAAGGGATGGGCATTTCCGCCCCGAAGCTGACAAACCGCCGCCACACCCCCAGCCACATTCTTCTTCCGTTTCATCCAAAAACCCCTTTCGTAAATTGAATTAGGAGTTAGGAATGAGGAGTGAGGAATGCTTGCGCAGAATCCAGCCCATTGGCTTCATTCCTAATTCCTAACTCCTAATTCCTAATTATGATCTCCTCTCCACCGCGCAAGCCGCAAACCCAGCCTGTTTCTCCTTCAGCACCGTAGCCGCAAAATACCGCATATCATCCATGGCATGGTCATGCTCCTTGCGCACCCGGTCCCCGCCGCTGCCCAGGTCCCATACATACTCTTCCATCTCCCTGAGACAAGCATCACAGCCTTCGCAGATCACGATTTTCCCGCTTTTCAGCAGATCTGCCGTCAGCCGGATACCGCTGAGCACATCGTTGTCCGCTTTTTTGACCCGCCAGCCCTTCCGCCGCAGTACCTCGAGAAAGCTTGCCGCCGAAGGGTCCACAATCACCGCCGTGATATTCCTTCCCCCCGCCAATCTTTCCAACGCTGCGGCGTATTCCTCGTCTGTCATCTGCCGCATTTCCTCCCGGGAATTAAAGTAGAATTCCTTCACCCGGTACCAGATGCCTCCTTTTCTCCCCCACAACCCCATGGATGTGGGGTTCACCGTACCATAATCGCAGGAAATATACCACTTGTCGCAGTTTTCCGGTACCTTTCCCACCATTTCCGGTGCAAAAAAGTCATACACCCGGCCTTCTGCCTGAACCCAACGTCCCAGCACGTACCGCTGGTAAAACACCCCGGAATACAGCCGCTCATACCGTTGCCGGATCCCCGGCGTCAAGGAAGGATTGTCCTCCATGGTAAAGTGGAGCCGCAGGCAGTTCCGCTTTCCGCTCTCCAAAATCCATTCCCGGTACAGCCAGTGGCCCGGCCCCGCGGGGTTGCAGTTGAACCAAAGCCGACTCCCCTCCACGGAACACCGGGCGCAGGCCTGCTCCACAAAGGATCTGGGCATCAGCGCCGCCTCGTCCAGAAGCACCCCCGCAAAGGTAATGCCCTGAATCAGCCCCGCAGAGCTTTCGTCCCGGCCGCCGAAAATATAGTATCGGTTCTCCCGCCCCAGAAACCGCACCGTCAGCAGATTCTCCGACCGTTTTTCCGTCCAGCAGGCCCCCAACCCTTCCAGCCATGGCAGGATCTCCGACAGCACATTCCGCCGCAAGGATTCGATGGTCTTCCCACAAATGCCAAACTTCTTCCCATCAAAGCAGCTTTGCGCCCATAGAAAGAATCCCAGCCCCATAGCCAGGGTCTTTCCCGACCGCACCGCCCCATCGCAGAGGATTGCCTCCTTATGAAAATGGGGACTTGCCGGCATCCACCAGGTCAGCACCGTCCTCTGCTTATCCGAAAACTTCCATGCCATCATGTCTCATCGCCACTGCCCATCGCTTGGAGAAACCCGGAAATATCCCCCTTCTCCTCCCCGGTCATCCGGGCCAGCTGCTCCAGCACCTGGAGCCGATCGACAAGCTTGATTTCCACCTTTCCCTTCTCGTTCCGCTTCACCTCACTGAGCAAACTCAGATCCAATTCCTCAAGACAAGGCATATCCTCCACCGCCAGCCGCACGCAGTCGTTGACCCTTCCGTAAGCCAGCTCCGCCAGTCTCCGAACCACATCCCTCCGGGTCACACTTCCTGACCGGATCCGCTCGGTAATAGACCCCCTACGCTTCTTCCCGCTCATAGCAGCCTCCTTTCACCCACACCCCAAAACCACCCCAAAGTTGCCCTCAACTGTGCAACCAAAAACAAATTATCGTTTCGCGGCGCAGCCGCAAGCCCTCCCCTTTGGGGAGGGTGCCCCCGTAGGGGGCGGGAGAGGTGCGGTACAATGTTTCGTTTTTCCTTTGCCTTGCGGCGAAAACGTAC
>JAXJVC010000347.1:0-2827 GCA_036308745.1 Oscillospiraceae bacterium
CTGAAGAAGGTTCCTCAGGACGAGGTCTACGAGAGAGTTACCAACGCCGCCGAAGTTCTGGGTATCACCGAGTACCTGACCAGAAAGCCCCGTGCTCTGTCCGGTGGTCAGCGTCAGCGTGTCGCCATCGGCCGCGCCATGGTCCGTGACAGCAAGGTCTTGCTGATGGACGAGCCTCTGTCCAACCTGGACGCCAAGCTGCGTTACCAGATGAGTTCTGAGATCATCCTGCTCCGTCAGAAGATCGACACCACCTTCATCTACGTTACCCACGACCAGACTGAAGCTATGACTCTGGGCGACCGTATCGTCATCATGAAGGATGGCTTCATCCAGCAGGTCGGCACTCCCACCGAAGTGTTCGATATGCCTGTTAACCTGTTCGTTGCTGAGTTCATCGGCGCACCCAAGATGAATACCATCAAGACCAAGCTGGTCCGTGAGGGTGATAAGTACTTTGTCACTCCCTATGGTGCAAAGATCGAAGTCACCGGCAAGAAGGCAGACATGCTGCGCAAGAACAATGTGGAAACCAGAGATATCATCCTGGGCGTCCGTCCCGAGCACGTGACTCTGGCAGATTCCAACGATCCTGCTTCCATTACTTACACCATCCGGGTCAACGAAATGATGGGCAGCGAGCTGCATCTGCACGTTGAGAATGATTGCAACGACCGCCTGATCGTTCGTATCCCCACCGTTACTCTGGATGACGAGCAGCGCAAGGCTATGGTCTTCGGCAGCAAGCTGCATATCACCTTCGAAGGCAAGGTTATGCACTTCTTTGACGTCGAGACCGGCGTGAACATCCTCACCTGATCCTGCGTGTTAGGAAACGCCAAAATGTAATAATCTAGATCGTGCCGGAGCGAAAGCTCCGGCACGATTGTTTATGGATAAATCCCAAAAAACAGGAGCAGATCCGTAAATCTGCTCCTGCGTGGTATCAATATTGACTTGTGAATCGTTATCCCACAGCCAGCAGCAGTTCGCCGTCGCTGTAGAACCAGCTGCCGCCGGAGGACAGGACCTGTTCGCCGGAGGACAGGGTAACTTCCAGCCACAGTTCCAGCTGATCGGCATCGGCCATTTCGGGCATATCGAAGGAAGCATCGTTGATGACCAGCTCATAGCTGCCTGCGCCCTCGCCCTCAGGCAGGTCCAGAGCCAGACGGGAAACTTCCTGACCGTTGAGCTGCAGCACCAGGCTGGCGTCAGAATAGACGATGTGACCGCTTTCCGCGGCGATCTGGGGCATCTGCACCTGGACATAACCGGATGTGATGTTCAGCTTGTTGTCGCCGGTGTACCAGCTTTCCACCACCAGGTTGCCGTAGGCTACCAGACTGGTGCGCAAGTAAACAAGGGTGTCGTCCACAGGATTTTCGGGAGTGTTCAGGGCGAACTGTTCCCGGGTGCCATCAGCGGCAGAAAGACTGCAGAAGTAGCTGTAGCCGTCTGCGGCTTCCAGCTCAACAGTGGCAGTATAGCTGGTGCCGTCCCAGGTGCAGGGAGTGTTAATGATTTCCTGATTGTTCAGACGTACGCTGAAGGAAGCGGACTGCCCATCGGCGTAGGTCACGGGGACAGCTGTGAGACGAACGGATGCACCGCCGCCATTGGACCAGGCGGTGGGAATCAGTGCCCAGCTCTGGAGACCGGACTTCTGCTCCAGCATGTCCAGCCGGCCGGACAGGGTTTCCACCTGCTGTGTCAGCGCATCGATCTTTTCCTCCAGCGCGGCAACATCGGCAGAGCTGTCGGTGCCGCAGCCGGTAAGGGAGAAGATCATGGTCAGTGCCAGGAAAATGGCAAATAACTTCTTTTTCATAAGGTTCCTCCTTGGTTTGGATAGAATATGCTTGATATTCGTCATTATACCGCAAATTCTGCCGTATTGCAACAGCCCAAGGGAGATTTGTTTCCGTTGCTGGATTGCGATATATGGAATTTTCATTGACTTTCCGGGCGGCTGGGTATATAATATTCTCAATTTCATAGGACAGTTCGTGACCATCCTGTCGGTAAACAAAACTAGGGAATTGATGGGCGCAGTGCGCCCGTTTTTTGTTGGGGGCGGTCATGCACTGCGCCCATTTTTATTTTAGGAGTATGGTTATGAACAAGTACGTTCGTCATTTGGTCCATGGGGCTATCATCGCAGTATTATATGTTGTGCTTACCCACTGGCAGAACCTTTTGCTGCCGGGTTCTGCGACCTGGGCCATTCAGGTACGTCTCAGTGAGGCGCTGTCTATTCTGGCATTTTTCACACCGGCGGCCGTTCCCGGACTGGCAGTGGGATGCCTGCTGTTCAATCTGACATTCTCCGCCGCACTGCCGTTGGACTTTTTGGTTGGAACACTGGCGACCTATCTGGCGGCGCAGGGTATGTGGCTGACCAGAAACTGCAAGGTAGGGGGCTATCCCTTGATGGGGATGCTGCTGCCGGCGCTGTTCAATGCGATCCTGGTGGGCGGGGAGCTGGCAGTGTACATTGGCGGCGGCTTCTGGATCAATGCGGCGTATGTGGCTATCGGGGAACTGGCAGCGCTGCTGGTACCGGGAACGGCGCTGTATTATGCCATGACACGCCGGAAGCTGGACAGGAGACTGTTTGGGATGTGACAATCGATTTTGCTGTAAATGGAAGCGGCGCGGGGAAATTCCCGCGCCGCATTTTGTATGGAATTAGTCGTCGTTCTTGGCGTCGGCAATGATCTTGGCCTGGTTCTGCTTGGGAACCTCTTCGTAGCGCTCGCACTTCAGCGTGAAGGAGCCACGGGCCTGGGTCATGGCGCGCAGGTCGATGGCATAGGTGCTCATC
>JAXJVC010000348.1:0-2407 GCA_036308745.1 Oscillospiraceae bacterium
AAGGTCACCCATCCTGTGCCGCTGATGAGCCTGCAGGATGTGTTCAGTATGGAAGAACTGAACGAATTTCTGGAAAAAACGCAGGCAGCGGGAGAAAAGGTGGAATTTTCCGTAGAACCCAAGGTTGACGGCCTTTCCGTGGCGCTGGAATATGTGGATGGCCGTTTCCTCCGGGGCGCTACCCGGGGCGACGGCAATGTGGGCGAGGATGTGACGGAAAATCTGAAGACCATCCGGGCTATTCCCATGTCTATCGAAAATGCCCCGCCGCGGCTCATCGTCCGGGGCGAGGTCTTTATGCCCAAAAAGAGCTTTGAAAAGTTGAATGCCCGGCAGGAGGCGGAAGGGAAGCCCCTTTTTGCCAACCCGAGAAACGCCGCCGCAGGTTCTCTGCGTCAGCTGGATCCCAAGGTAGCGGCAAAGCGGGGGCTGGATATCTACATCTTCAATATTCAGCTTGCGGAGGGTGTGGAATTTTCCAGCCACAGCGAGAGTCTGGAGTACCTGAAAAACCTGCATTTCAAGGTGATCCCCCATAAAAAGCTGGATTCCATTTCTGCCATTGATGCAGAGGTGGAGGCCATCAATGAAAACCGGGAGAAGCTCCCTTGCGACATTGATGGCGCGGTGATCAAGGTGGATAACCTTTCCCAGCGGGAACAGCTGGGTGCCACTGCCAAGTTCCCCCGGTGGGCGGCGGCTTATAAGTATCCTCCCGAGATCAAGCCCACAGTAGTGGAGGATATCCTGGTTCAGGTAGGCCGTACCGGCGTTCTGACCCCCAAGGCAGTTGTGCGACCTGTGCGTCTTGCAGGTACTACGGTGACCAATGCCACGCTCCATAACCAGGACTTCATTTCCCAGCGGGATATCCGCATCGGTGACACGGTGCTGATCCGCAAGGCCGGTGAGATCATCCCGGAGATCCTGGAGGTGGATATTTCCAAACGGCCGGAGGGAACGGCACCGTACCATCTGCCGGAAAATTGCCCTGTCTGCGGTGCCAAGGTTGAACAGGACGAGGATGGCGCATTCCTGCGCTGTACCGGTGCCGAGTGTCCTGCTCAGCTCAGCCGGAACATTGCCCACTTCGTCAGTCGAGACGCCATGGATATTGAGGGACTGGGCTCCGCCATTGTGGAAGGCCTGATCGAGAAGGGGCTGATCACCTCTCCGGCAGATATTTATTATTTGACCCTGGAGGATGTCAAGAGCCTCTGGAAATCCGGCTCCACCGCCGCGAAAAAGCTCCTTGCCGCAATTGAATCCAGCAAGGAGCAGGATGTGAGCCGCCTGATCTATGCCCTGGGCATTCGTCAGGTGGGCGCCAAGACCGGAAAGGTCCTTGCTTCCACCTTTGGCAGTATGGATGCCCTGATGGCGGCTTCCCTGGAAGAACTGACGGCTGTTCCCGATGTGGGTGGTGTTACTGCTGCCAATATCCGGGACTGGTTCAGTCAGGAACAGTCCCGGCACATGGTGGAGCGTCTGCGCCAGGCTGGGGTGAACTTTGAGAGCAAGCGGGTGATTACCGATGCCCGATTTGCCGGGAAGACCTTTGTTCTCACTGGTGCCCTCAGCAAATTTACCCGGGAGGAAGCCACGGAGAAGATCGAACTGCTGGGAGGAAAGGCCTCCGGCTCCGTATCCAAAAAGACAAGCTTTGTGGTGGTAGGTGAAAACGCCGGCTCTAAGGAGCGCAAAGCCCGGGAATTGGGGATCCCCATTCTCAGCGAAGATGAATTTTTGGACATGATAAAATAAAAAATCACCGCTGCGAAGGATGAACTTCGCAGCGGTTTGCTGTTACAGGGAGAAATCCTCGTTGTCATACTTGGCAAAATCCATGGTCTTTGCCTTGACGGGAATCCGTTTGCAGGGATCGTATTTGAATTTCAGGCATTTGTTCTCTGTGGTGCGCATGCCCTTCTTGCAGCACAGCACCAGTCCGTCCTCCAGAACGGCGCCATGGACGCAGTATGCACAGGAGCGCGGGATTTTCTTTCGAAACAGCATAGTGGATCCCTCCTAAATGATTATCTGCATTATACATCAAGAATCCCGGGAATGCTACTGCTATTTTCCTTTTTTCGCAGACAAAACAAAAATGGGATAAAAATCAACAAAGGCAGAAAGGGAAAACCATAGGCCAGGGATACGGCCATAATGATGCTGAATCCGGTCTGCAGGAGTTTCCCTATGAAATAATACTTCAGGGACAAGCTCCCCGTAACGGAGAGGGTTTGCAGGGTAACACAAACTCCCCCCAGGGAAAGTATTCCGGTACACAGTACGAATCGCAGATGGGTATCCGTGACGGCTGTCAGTACGCAGCATCCGTTGGACAACTCCAGAATACCCGTCACCGCCACCTGAACAGGGATGGGGAAGGCCCACAGAATCCACC
>JAXJVC010000349.1:0-2024 GCA_036308745.1 Oscillospiraceae bacterium
CTTATACACGATTCTTAAACAATCCATAAATTGTCCAAGGTGTTTAGTTTGTCTTTACGTTATTCAATTTACAAGGTACAGTGTTCGCTGATCGTTCTCGCGGTTAGCTTGCTTATTCTATCACGCTTATTTCCATTTGTCAAGAACTTTTTTCAAGTTTTTTCAAATTTCTTTTCGCGTTTCGTTTTTTCGCAAGTCCGTTTCGCGGACAGCTGAGTTATATTAGCACATCGTTCTTCATTTGTCAAGAACTTTTTTCGTTCTTTTTCAAATTTCTTTCCGATTTGCTGTTATTTGCGCCGCCCTCGCGGACAGCTTGCATATATTATCACTTCCTTTCCCTTTTGTCAAGAGGTTTTTTCATATTTTTGCAAATTAATTTGGATGCTATTCAGCACCGGCAAAACAAGCCAGGTCAGCACTGTTCCCAGGGCAAGAATGCCACTGCTCAGACGAAATCCCCACAGAAACCAAAGCGCAGTCAGGGCTGCGTTGCTCCACACACCCCACCGTTCTTTTCCCGGTTTGATCCTTGCCGCGCCAACACTACAGGAGGAAAGCAGGAACGTCAGCAGAACATAGTAGCCCAAAGTCATTGCCGCTGCCGCCAGGCTTTCGAAGCGTTCTCCGATTCCCAGCAGACGCAGGCTTCTGCTCAGCTCGTAAAATCCATTAGCTGCTTTAACCGCCGTCTGCAGTGTCAGGACCCCTGTGGTTACAACTGATGCCGCAATCCCCAGTCCCAGAATCTCCAGTTTGGTTCTCTTTTCGGTTTTCTCCACGGAAAGGCCAATTACAGGCAGAAGAAATACTGTCATAAGGTCCGCATCCTTTATCTTTGCCTTCATCTCTATATTTTCCAGTTTTACATCTTTTATACCTGAAAGCAGGACTGCGCCGATTAGAATGATTACGAACCAATAGAACACATTTCCTGCCCGAGAGGCATGTTCCTTCCCTTTTGCCGCGGTCCATGCCGCTAAGCTAAGCAACGTCAAGGGCACAACATGATAATTATCATAATTTGGCCAGCAGTACATGGTCCAACTCAGAAATTCCGCATTCAGCAGCGACAGCCAAAACCACTGCACTACACATAGCCAGGGACTTGGTTCGCTGTGGATTCGCTCCAGTCCCCAGCCGATCCCCAAGCACAATGCCCCTACCAGCAGGACTGCCGGCCAAGAGCTGGCAGATGCGGTTTGCACCAACGGTGCTGCCATCGCAGCAGGCAGCCATACAGACCGCATTCCATTCTTCGCTTCCTTATCGGGCAAGGTAATACCGTCCTTCCTTTATGGTCAGCTTCGGGAGTTCCGTTCCTTCCCGCCAGTCCTTTAGCGCCAGAGGGGACTTATGGACGGACAGGAATTTCACCAATCCTTCCACATTCGGCGCGCCCTCCATCCGAAGGACCTGCGCCGCCGGACGCAGGATCTGTTTCAGTTGCGGCAGGCAGTCCTCTGCATTTTCCCCAAGCAGTAGATACTGGGCCGTTTCCAGAAAGATCTCCCCGTGAGAAGTCGCCTTCAAATTCTCCATAGCCTTCTGCAGGTCTTTTCCCACGCCAAAATCTCCCGTATCCGTCTCCACGACGATTTGACTGTTTTCCATATAAATATAGAGAAGCTCCACCGGCTGCAAGGATGCAATGTCCATATCCCGGGAGGGCGCGATCAGCATGGCCACGACAAATCCTGCCAGAAGTCCGACCCACCGTTTCACTTCTGATTCCTCCCGTCTTCCGGCTTCAGCCGGGCATTTCTCTCCTTGTGGAATTTCAGCCGCCAACGCAGGATAGAGATATCCCCCACCTGATGAAAAGGTGCCAGGTAGGGTACATCCAGACAGGACAGTCCAGCAAGATGGACCACCAGCAGGATCAATCCCACCGATACGCCAAACAATCCCGCCAACGCGCCCAGCAGGGCGATGGCAAACCGCCACACACGCACCGCTTCCGCCAGATCCCGGTTGGGCAGCACAAAGCCGCAGACACCGGCAATGCTGACCACGATCAATGC
>JAXJVC010000350.1:0-3046 GCA_036308745.1 Oscillospiraceae bacterium
CCATCATCCTGGCTCTGGTCACCAAAAACGTGTTCGTATCCTTGTTCATCGGCATCATGACCGGCTCCTTCGTGCTGAACGCCTTCAGCCCCCTGGTATCCTTCAATGCCGGCATCTACTCCATCATCGACTCCATGAGCCAGGGCAATACCCTGATCATCGGCTCCTGTCTGATCGTGGGCGCGGTGATCCATCTGATGGAAAAGTCCGGCGGCATCGAGGGTTTCGTCAATGTTGTGGTCAAGAACAAGGGCCTCATCAAGACCAAGCGGGGCGCCAACCTGTTCACCTGGCTGCTGGGCCTGGCCGTGTTTACTTCCGGCTCCCTGAGCTGCATGGTCACCGGCGCGGTCTCCCGCCCTGTTAACGATGCCCTGAAGGTCCCCCACGAGAAGTCTGCTTTCCTGGTACATACCACCTCCACCCCCTGGTGCGTGCTGTTCCCCTTCAGCGGCTGGCTGGCTTCTATGGCAGGCTACCTGGTCTCCGGCGGTGTTGCCGAAGCCGAATCCGTATCCGTCCTGTTCCAGTCCATCGGTCTGAACTTCTATTGCATTATGGCCATTCTCCTGTGCCTGGGCGTATCTTTGGTACAGAAGGACTTCGGCCCCATGGCCAAGGCTGAAAAGCGGGCTGCTGAAACCGGCCTGCTGGATGATCCCGCCCACGGCTCCAAGGAAGAGGTTGAGGCTGCCACCTCCGGCGTGAAGCCCCGGGCCTGCAACCTGCTGGTCCCCATCGGTGTTCTGATCGTCGTTATGTTCGCCACCCTGCTGGTCACTGGCAATGGCAACATCATGAACGGCGCTGGCCTCCAGGCCCTGATCTGGGCTGTGGTCGCCGCTCTGCTGACCATCATGGTCATGACCGTGGTACAGAAGGTCTTCACCATGGAGCAGGTCATCAATGAGATGTTCAAGGGCATGAGCCATATGCTGCCCATCGCCTTTATCCTGCTGTTCGGCTTCACCATGGGCACCGTGGTCAAGAGTCTGGACACCGGCTCCTACCTCAGCTCCCTGTTCCAGCAGTTCCTGACTCCCGCCCTGCTCCCCGCCCTGACCTTCCTGATCGCCGTGCTGCTGTCCTTTGCCACCGGCACCTCCATGGGCACCATGGCCATCATGGCTGTCATCGCCCTGCCCATGGCCTTTGATATGGGCATCAGCATCCCCCTGGTGGCAGGCGCCATGTTCGGCGGCTCCATCTTCGGTGACCATTGCTCCCCCATCTCCGATACCACCATCATGACCTGCGCCACCACCGGCTGCGACATCATCGACCATGTCAAGACCCAGGCTCCCTACTGCATCGCTATGGCCGCAGTCAGCTTCGTGCTGTACGTCATTTTTGGTTTCGTTATGTAATCTCAATAGAAGCAACCGGCGCCGGGCAAAATTGCCCGGCGCTTTTGTCAGCTTTCCATCTGCTTTCCCAGGAAGCCCGCCACGGTGCGGGCCAGGCTCTGGTCTGCCTCCTGCAGAGGCATATCCCCCTCCCCCAGAAGCAGCAGTACGGAGCCCATCAGATCCCCCTGGGACAGAATGGGAGCCACCGCACCCAGATGATACTTATCCGTTCCATCGGAGGCTGGAATCCGGGGTTCTCCCGACTGATAGAGGTAGTTTCTCCGCTGCTCCATCAGCTTTTCCAGCTCCGGGGAGTTGGGCTTGTCCATCAACTCCCGCTTGGGGGCACCGTGGAGGGCAATGATGCTGTCCCTGTCTGTTACCGCGGCGATATGCCCGGTAGCAGAGCCGATGGATTCGCACATCTGTGCTGCGAATTCCTGCAGGTCCCCCATGGGGGAATACTTCCGGAAGATCACCCCGCCGTCTTTTTCCGTGTAGATCTCCAGAGGGTCGCCCTCACGGATGCGGAGGGTCCTTCTGATCTCTTTTGGGATGACGATGCGGCCGAGGTCATCCACCCGGCGGACAATGCCAGTTGCTTTCATATATCTTCTCTCCTCGTAAATGTCAAATTACGATGCTATTATTTGTAAACACAAAGAATTTATGCACCTTGATTTCTTCTGCAGCACCACATATAATGAGGTCATGAAACTTACAAGGGAGAGGAAACAATGTTGTCCAAAGTAAAAGGTAATCTGCTGTTCACAAAATGCCTGAAAAGACCTGATATCAACAAGGCATACGCCATGGTTCCGCCGACAGACTCCTGGTACGACACCATAACCAAAGTGCATAATTCCTTGGCAGAGATTCAGAAAAAGCCGCACGAGGTGCTTGAACT
Organism: Oscillospiraceae bacterium; assembly: GCA_036308745.1. GTDB lineage: Bacteria > Bacillota > Clostridia > Oscillospirales > Oscillospiraceae > Faecousia. Next base: position 2,257 of record JAXJVC010000350.1, read on the forward strand.
TATCAGTCACGATAAGATCTCCTTGAAAGGTGTGTACTATCCCGGTGACAGATGCAGTAATATTACGGTCATCTGCATCCATGGGTACACAAGCCATGCCGAACGGGAATGGGCCTTTCCGGGATTGTTCTATTTATCCCTTGGATACAATGTGCTGATTCCCTATCAAAGAGCCCATGGCATCAGCGGCGGAAAGTATATATCCTTTGGTGCCCTGGAGCATGTAGATATGCTGAACTGGGTGAAAAAAATAAATGAGATCAATCCCGACAGCAAAATCATCATCCATGGATTAAGCATGGGCGGAGGAATTGCCTTAGACTTGACGGATAAAGATATGAAAAACGTTAAGGCGATTATTTCTGACGCACCCAGCGATAGCATCAAAGGTTTCTTTATGGGTGTTGCGGCACATGTTTTCAAAAAGGATGCCGAAAAGATTGCCTCTTATGCGATTTCCCGCTTCGAAAAAGAGTTCGGCGTTGATATAAACGATTTTGAAAGACTTGATGTTGTCGCAAACAGCAAATATCCGCTTTTGTTATCCGCAGGTAGCGCTGAGAATTGTGAGGAACTGTTTGAAACGATAAAAAGCAAAAATCCAAAACCTACGGAAATTATTATTTTACCTGGATGTAATCACGGTAACGGTATGTATAAACAAACCGAGCTGTATCAGCAGACGATAAAAACATTTATTCAGCGCGTAATTTGAACAGTGCCGCCAATCCGATGATTGGCGGTTACTATTATGTATAAATCATTCCCCTGCAAAACAATCCTCTTAATC
>JAXJVC010000351.1:0-6836 GCA_036308745.1 Oscillospiraceae bacterium
GACCAGGTCCGTCAGTACACTGCCGGTGAGAAGACCTACGAGGAGGCAATCGCAGCCTTCAAGCAGAATGTTGCTGACAACCTGGACGTTGAGGTTGACTTCGACTGATCACCCTGAAAACTTGCATATACCCTGATCACCAGCCTGATCGGCGGTCTGACCATGTACGATATCCCCAGACTTTTCAACGACGGCAAGCCCGATAATGCCACTCTGACTGCCACCATGTTCATTCATAACCAGGCATTCAAGGGCAGCTATATGTACAACCGTGCTGCCGCGGCCAGCCTGCTGATCTTCATTGTTGTTGCACTGTGCTCCGCAGTTGTGTTCTTCCTGATGCGGGACAAGAAAGGTGAAAGGAGGTAACCGGATATGAAAAAGACCCTCCGTTCCGGCAACCGGCCCTTTAAGGTCATTGCCTATATCGTTTGCATCATTCTGGCTGTCCTCAGCCTGATGCCCTTTGTGATCATGGTGGTCAACTCCACCAGAAGTACCCATGAAATCCAGCAGCACGCAATTTCCCTGATCCCCTCCAAGTATCTGATGAGCAACTTTGCGGTTTATGATGGAAAAACCTTTGATGCCGTCAAGGGCTTCATCAATTCCATCATCATCGCCACCTCCTCCACGGCCCTGGTGGTGTATTTCTCCGCACTGACCGCCTATGCGCTGGTTGCCTACCGCTGGAAGCTCCGGGGTGCCTTCTTTACCATGATTCTGTGCGTCATGATGATCCCCAGCCAGGTCACCAGTATCGGTTTCTACCAGTTCATGTACAAGGTGGGCTGGACCAACAGCTTCCTGCCCCTGATCATTCCAGGCATTGCGGCCCCGGCAACGGTGTTCTTTATGCGCCAGTTTATGCTGGCATCCTTGCCGCTGGAACTGCTGGATTCCGCAAGAATTGATGGCTCCGGGGAATTCCATACCTTCAATACCATCGCTATGCCCATCATGAAGCCCGCCATGGCAACCCAGGCTATCTTCTCCTTCGTGAGCAAGTGGAACGAGCTGTTCATGCCCTCCATCTTGCTGACCGACAATGAAAAGTACACCATGCCCATTATGGTCAGCCTTCTGCGCGGCGATATTTATAAAGTTGAGCACGGCGCCATCTATCTGGGCATTACCCTTTCGGTGCTGCCCCTGTTCATCGTTTATTTTGCCCTGTCCAAGTACATCATCGCCGGTGTTGCTCTGGGCGGTGTGAAGGGTTAAGGTTTATGGAGCAGCAAAACAAGCTAAAGGATTCTATGCTCGGCTTTTTCCACGATCTGTTTGATCTGATGGCGCTTAACCTGCTGTGGCTGCTGTGCAGTCTGCCGGTCATCACCATCGGTCCTGCCACCTGCGGTCTGTTCAGCGCGACCCTGAAGCTGGTCCGACACGAGGCGGTCAGCCCGGTGAAGGATTTCTTCCGGGGCATGAAGGATAATTTGAGATCGGGCTTTCTTCTGGGCTTGGCAGCCATTGTATTGCTGATCGTCGCGGCGGGGGATGCCTATTTCGCGCTGCTGCAAACAGGCGAGCTGCGGAGTCTGTATCTGGTGATCGCTGTGATCATTGGCGTTGTGTGGCTAATTTTTATCAGCTACACCTTTGCCCTGCAGGCTATGTTTGACAGCCCTCTGAAGACGCAGATCCTGAACGCATTCAAGCTGGCAGTGATTGCGCCCGGAAAAACCATCGGCCTTTGGCTGATTTTGCTGGTGCCGGTGATCGTTCCTCTGGTGCTGCCTCTGGTTGCGTTGAAAATGCTGGGTTTTCTCTACCTGGTGGTGGGATTCTCAGGCCCGGTGTACGGCGCGAGCCATATTCTGCGGGGTATTTTCGACCGTGTCAGCGGCGGGACTCAGGACACCGCGGAACATAACGAATTGGATTAACGGTAACAAGTGGGGGATCCCGTCAAAAAAAGACGAGATCCCCCATTTCAAAGCAAAGGAGATATTTATGGACCGTAAGACTGCATATGAAAAAGCCAAGGCCTTGGTTGCCCAAATGACTTTGGAGGAAAAGGCCAGCCAGCTTCGCTATGACGCTCCTGCCATTCCCCGGCTGGGCATCCCTGCCTACAACTGGTGGAATGAAGCCCTCCACGGTGTGGCCCGGGCAGGCACTGCCACCAGCTTCCCCCAGGCCATCGGCATGGCGGCCATGTTCGATGATGTGCTGCTGGAGCGGCTGGGTGATGTGGCGGCTACCGAGGGGCGGGCAAAGTACAATGCCTTGTCACAAGAGGATGACAGGGACATTTACAAAGGACTGACCTTCTGGTCTCCCAATATCAATATTTTCCGGGACCCCCGCTGGGGTCGGGGACATGAGACCTATGGCGAAGATCCCTACCTGACTTCCCGGCTGGGCAAGGCTTATGTCCACGGCCTTCAGGGCCGGGGTGAGACCATGAAGGCTGCCGCCTGTGCCAAACATCTGGCGGTCCACAGCGGCCCCGAAGCGCTGCGGCATTTCTTTAATGCGGAGGCCACCCCCAAGGACATGGAGGAGACCTACCTTCCTGCTTTTGAAGCCTGCATCCGGGATGCCAAGGCGGAATCCGTGATGGGCGCGTACAACCGCACCAACGGCGAACCCTGCTGCGGCAGCAAGGCTCTGCTGGTGGATACTGTCCGGGGGAAGTGGGGCTTTGAGGGCCATGTGGTGTCCGATTGCTGGGCCATTCGGGATTTCCACGAGGGTCATATGGTCACCCAGACCCCGGCACAGTCTGCCGCCCTGGCTATGGAAATGGGCTGTGACCTGAACTGCGGCAATACCTACCTGTATATGCTCAGCGCCTATGAGCAGGGATTGGTGACGGAGGAACAGATCACCCGCTCCGCGGAGCGGCTGTTCACCACCCGGTATCTGCTGGGCATTCTGGGGGAGGGCAGTGAATTTGATGCCATCCCCTATGAGGTGGTGGAGTGCCGGGAACACCTGGACCTGGCCCAGGAGGCGGCACGAAAATCCTGCGTTCTGCTGAAAAACGACGGTCTGCTTCCCCTGGATTCGGAGACTGTAGGCACCATCGGCGTGATCGGCCCAAATGCCAACAGCCGTATCGCCCTGATCGGCAATTATCACGGCACGGCCTCCCGGTACACTACCGTATTGGAGGGCATTCAGGATGCTGTGGCAGACAAGGGGCGTGTCCTTTATTCCGAGGGCTGCCACCTGTTTAAGGACCGGGTAGAACCTCTGGCCTGGGAGGACGACCGGATCGCCGAAGCGGTCGCTGTGGCCAAACGCAGCAATGCGGTCATTTTGGTTCTTGGCCTGGATGAGACCCTGGAGGGTGAAGAAGGAGACACCGGCAATGCCGCCGCGTCCGGTGACAAGCTGGACCTGCTGCTGCCTGCGCCCCAGCGAAAGCTGATGAGCAGAGTGCTGGAGGTTGGAAAGCCCACCGTGCTCCTGCTGATGGCAGGCAGCGCCATCGATGTTTCCGAAGCCCAGGAAAAGGCCGGGGCCATCCTGTTGACCTGGTATCCCGGCGCAGGCGGCGGCAAGGCTATCGCCGACCTGCTGTTCGGCAAGGCATCTCCCTCCGGTAAGCTGCCGGTCACCTTCTACCGGAATGAAGCGCTGGCGGAAATGCCGGACTTTACGGACTATTCCATGACGAACCGGACTTACCGCTACTACACCGGCAAGCCCCTGTACCCCTTTGGTTACGGCCTGACTTACGGCGACGTGACGGTCACCGGTCTGACAGCCACACGGGATGCAGCCCAGGTAACGCTGGAGAACCGGGGCCGGGCCACTGAGGACGTGGTACAGCTGTACATCCGGGACAATGGATCTTGCGACGCGCCCACCAATCCCATCCTTTGCGGCTTCCTGCGGGTGGCTTTGGATGCGGGGGAAGGGAAGACTGTGCAGGTTCCTATTGATCCTGCTGCTCTGACGGTGGTGAATGAAGCGGGCCAGCGCGTCCCCGGCAGCGGCAGTTGGACGCTGTACGCAGGTATGGGCCAGCCTGACCACCGTACCCGGGAACTGACGGGCAGGATGGCTGTCAGTGTAGAGATCAAATAAAAATTCCGCCCCGAAAGGGGCGGAACCGATCACTTCATGTTCTCAAAAAGCTGCAGGTATTTGGTGTCTGCGTCGCTGCGCAGGGCAAGGGATAAGCCCTCCTGCCAGGGGACAAAGGGCTGGGCCAACAGGCCATTGGAAGCGGTTTGAAAAGCGTCCGGGTCTTCCAGAAGGAAGATGCCGCTGACCGTTCCCACAAGATCTGCATCCAGCGCGGCAATGATCTCAAAGCGGTCGTATCCGGAAGCGGCGTCGCCGCTTTCCAGGTCTACGGCGTAGATGTGGAGGTGGACCAGCACCTGTCCGTCACCGTTCTGATCCCGGCCCGCGGCCACAGCTGCTTCCTCAAACGCGGCAAGCTGTTCCGGGGAGTAGGGGGCGGTGCTGACCAAGCCGATGTGGTAATCCGCTTCCGGGACAGCCCGGTCCTGGAGATGCAGGTATCCGCCCACGATGAGGACCGCTGCGGCCACCAGCAGGGGGATCTTGTGATACCACAGCCAATTTTTTAGCTTAGCAAATACCTGTTTCATGTCAGCCTCCCATAGATTTACATTGTGTTTTATTAGTATATCACGTTTCCGAACCTTACATCAAGAGGTGTTTTTATGCGATACGGTTATTTTGATGATGCCCGGCGGGAATATGTGATCACCACCCCTGCCACGCCTTTGCCCTGGATCAATTATCTGGGCAGCGAGGATTTCCTTGGTATGATCTCCAATACGGTTGGCGGCTACTGCTTCTACCGGGATGCCAAGCTCCAGCGGCTGCTGCGCTACCGCTACAATGCGGTTCCCGGGGACAATGGCGGCCGGTTCTACTACATCAAGGAGGCAGGAAAACCGGCCTGGAACCCAGGATTCCTGCCCACGAAGACTCGGCTGGACCGATACGAATGCCGTCACGGCATGGGATATTCCACCTTTGATTCCGCAAAGGACGGCTTGAAGGCGAAAATGACCTTCTTTGTTCCGGTGGGGGAAAACTGCGAGATCCATGATCTGGTTCTGACCAATGAAACGGATCGGCCCAAGCACATCCATATTTACGGTGTCATGGAATGGTGCCTGTGGAACGCGGTGGACGACTCCACCAACTATCAGCGTAACCTCAATATTGCCGAATCTGAAGTGGAGGATGGCATTATCTATCATAAAACGGAATACAGGGAGCGGCGGGACCACTATGCCTACTACGGTGTCAGCATCCCCGCTGCGGGCTGGGATACGGACCGGAATACCTTCCTGGGCCACATGGGGGATTGGTCGGACCCTCAGCTGGTCCGGGAGGAGCGGAGCGGGTCCAGCCTGATCACCGGTTGGTATCCCATTGGCTGCCACCATCTGGAACTGTCCCTGGCGCCCGGCGAAAGCCGGCGGGCGGTGTTTGTCCTGGGCTACGGAAAAAATCCCAGAGACCGGAAGTTTATCGCCCCCGGTGTTATACGGAAGGATACCGCAAAGCGGGTCTGTAGAAAATTCTATGACCCGGCGACTGTGGATGGAGCCCTTGCAGAACTGGCGGCCTACTGGGACAAGCTCCTGGGGAACTATCAACTGAGATCCGATAACGAGAAACTGAATCGGATGGTCAATATCTGGCATCAGTATCAGTGTATGGTCACCTTCAACATGAGCCGCTCCGCGTCCTACTATGAGACCGGCACTGGACGGGGCATGGGGTTCCGGGATTCTTGCCAGGACCTGTACGGCTTCATGCACATCGTTCCTGATCGGGCAAGAGAACGGATCATTGACATCGCGTCCATCCAGTTTGCCGATGGCTCCACCTACCACCAGTACCAACCTCTGACCAAACAGGGCAACGCCGACATCGGCGGCGGATTTAACGATGATCCTCTGTGGCTGGTGGGGGCGGTCTGTGCTTACATCAAGGAGACCGGCGACTTCACCATTTTGGATCACCCCACGCCCTTCGACAATGTGTCCGGCTCGGAAGTGCCGCTGATGGAGCATATCCGCCGGAGCATCCACTTCACCCTGAACAACCGGGGACCCCATGGTCTGCCCCTCATCGGGCGGGCGGACTGGAATGATTGCCTGAACTTAAACTGCTTCTCCGCGGAACCCGGCGAGAGCTTCCAGACCTTTGGCCCCAGCGAGGGGCCTGTGGCGGAATCCGTGTTCATCGGCGGTATGTTCGTCAAGTATGGTTCCGAATATGCACAGTTGTGCCGCCGCATCGGTCTCCATCAGGAGGCGGAGGATATTGCCCAAGCCGTCGGGGATATGGAGCAAGCCATCCTGAAAGACGGCTGGGATGGGGAATGGTTCCTCCGGGCCTATGATGCCTATGGAAATAAGGTAGGTTCCTCCGAATGCAAAGAGGGCCGGATCTTCATTGAACCCCAGGGTTTCTGCACTTTAGCAGGTGTGGGTGGGTCGGAATACGGTCTGAAGGCGATGGAATCCACCCGGAAATACCTGCTGGGCGAGTACGGTGTGGAACTTCTCCATCCGTGTTACAGCGAATACCATCTGGAATTGGGAGAAATCTCCTCCTATCCTCCCGGATTTAAGGAAAACGGTTCTGTTTTCTGTCACAACAATCCCTGGATCGTCTGCGCGGAAGCAGAACTGGGCAGAGGGAACGAGGCGTTTGACATCTACCGTCGGATCTGCCCCGCCTATCTGGAAGACCGGTCTGAGATCCATGAGACGGAGCCGTACTGCTATTCCCAGATGGTCACGGGCCGGGCCTCCGGCAACCCTGGACACGCCAAGAACAGCTGGTTGACAGGCACCGCAAGCTGGACTTTCCTGTCC
>JAXJVC010000352.1:0-1680 GCA_036308745.1 Oscillospiraceae bacterium
CGGTTACAGCGCCATCATTTACATCTCGGCCCTGTCCGCGGTGCCTCAGGAGCTGTATGAATCCGCCAGTGTGGACGGCGCTTCCCGGTTCCGCCAGATCATGACCATCAGCCTGCCCTCCATTATGCCCACGGTGGTCATCATGCTGATTCTGGAGTGCGGAAAGCTGCTGTCTGTGGGCTACGAAAAGACCCTTCTGCTCCAGAATTCCGCCAACAATTCCGTGGCGGATATCATCAGCACCTTCGCTTACCGGGTCGGTATGAGCCAGGGTATGTACAGCTTCGGCACAGCCGTAGACCTGTTTACCGCTGTGATCAACTGCTTGATGGTGTTGGTTGTGAATAAAATCAGCCAACGGGTCTCGGAAACCAGTCTTTGGTAGGAGGATCATGCATGATTAAAGACCGTTCGCTTTCTTCCAAGTTGTTTGATTTTCTTCTCTTTGTCATGTGCGCGGTGGTTCTGGTCAGTATCATTGCGCCGATCCTGAATATCTTTGCCGTCTCCTTTTCCAGCTATGACGCGTTTGCCCGGGGAGATGTGAGCTTCTGGCCGGTAGAGTTCAGCCTGGATGCCTATAAAGCCATTATCCGTGACGGCAAGGTGCTGCAGGGCCTGAAGTATTCCGTTCTTTACACCGCCTTGGGTACGCTGATCAACGTAATCCTGACGATCCTGACAGCCTATCCCCTGTCCCGGCCGGAGATGCCCTTTCGGAAAACCATTTCCATGTTCTTTGCCTTTACCATGTTTTTCAGCGGCGGAACCATTCCGACCTTCCTGCTGGTGCAGAAGCTGGGGCTGTACAATACCATCTGGGCCATGGTGATCCCCAATGCCATGCAGGTTTACAACATGATCATTATGCGTACCTTCTTTCAGTCCATTCCCTTTGAGCTGACGGAAGCGGCACGGCTGGATGGGGCCAATGATTTTAAGATCCTGTGGGATGTGATCCTGCCGCTTAGCAAGGCCTCCATCGCCACCATTGCCCTGTTCTATGCCGTCATGCACTGGAATTCCTGGTTCCAGGCCTCCATCTATTTCAGCTCCTCGGATATGGCTCCGCTGCAGCTGGTGCTACGGAATATGGTCATCAACGCGGAGACCCTGGTCAAAAGCGGCGAGGCCAGCAACCTCGGCTCCACCAGCATCAACTATGCAACGCTCTTTATCTCCATGCTGCCAATGATGGCGCTGTACCCCTTCATTCAGAAATACTTTGTCAAAGGTGTTATGGTCGGCTCCGTCAAGGGCTGATTGGAACATAAATAAAAAGGAGGAAAACGTAATGAAAAAATGGATCGCAATGCTTCTCTGCCTGGCAATGGTGCTGGGCATGACCGCCTGCGGCGGAAATACCGCTGAAGCCCCCACGGAAGCGCCCGCCACTGCCCCTGCCGCTACTGCGGACAGCACCACGGCAGATCCCCACGCGGAGCAGGTTACTCTGACCATCGCTTACAACAAGAAAGGTACTGACTGCATCGAAAACAACATTCTGGATCAGATCCTGCTGGAAAAGTTCAACATCGTCGTGAACTGGCAGGACCTGGAGGATTCCGACTATGCCACCAACGTCACATTGCAGATGGCCGGCAACGACTATCCCGACATCCTGTGGCACGCCAACAACTCTCTGGCCCAGGAGCTGAGCCTGACCGGTCACATTCTGGC
>JAXJVC010000353.1:0-1772 GCA_036308745.1 Oscillospiraceae bacterium
AGGTCTTGGTGACCCGATAAACAACGTTGGGGGCGGTGGTGATCAGATCCAGATTATATTCCCGCTCCAGACGCTCCTGAATGATCTCCATATGCAGAAGACCCAGGAAGCCGCAGCGGAAGCCAAAGCCCAGGGCAATGGAGCTTTCCAGCTCATAGCTCATGGAAGCATCGTTCAGCTTCAGCTTTTCCAGCGCCTCACGAAGATCCTGATACTTGGCGCCGTCAGCAGGGTACACACCGGAGAACACCATCGGCTGCACAGGGCGGTAGCCGGGCAACGGCTCAGAGCAGCCGCCTTCCAGGGTGGTGATGGTGTCACCCACCTGTGTATCTGCCACATTCTTGATGGAAGCGGTGATATAGCCAACCTCGCCTGCGCCCAGCGCATCGGCAGGAATCAGCCCCAAAGGACTCATGGTTCCTACCTCCACCACCTTGTACACCGCGCCGGTGGCCATCATTCTGATGTCCTGACCTGCGCGAACCACGCCCTGCTTGATTCGGGCATAGACGATGACACCACGATAAGAATCGTACTGGCTGTCGAAGATCAGCGCCTGCAGCGGCGCTTCCCGATCTCCACCGGGGGCCGGAACATCACGGACGATCATTTCCAGAACATCATGGATGTTGATGCCGTTTTTGGCAGAGATCTCAGGGGAATCCTCAGCGGGAATGCCGATGATATCCTCAACCTCCGCCTTAACCTCTGCCGGACGGGCAGAAGGCAGGTCGATCTTATTGATCACCGGCAGAACCTCCAGACCTGCATCGATGGCCAGGTAGGTGTTAGCCAGGGTTTGGGCCTCCACGCCCTGAGAGGCATCCACCACCAGCACCGCACCTTCGCAGGCAGCAAGGCTTCTGGAAACCTCATAGTTAAAGTCCACATGACCGGGCGTGTCGATCAGGTTCAGAGAATAAACCTCACCGTCATCAGCCTGATATCTCAAGGTAGCAGCCGTGGCCTTGATGGTAATACCGCGCTCCTTCTCCAGCTCCATGGAGTCCAGCATCTGCTGCTCCATCTGTCTGGCTTCCACCGCATTACACTCCTCCAGCAGACGGTCTGCCAGGGTGGATTTGCCGTGGTCGATGTGGGCAATGATTGAAAAATTACGGATTTTGGAAAGCTCCGTCATAATATTAAACCTCCGTTTACAGGGCAGAATGATACCATTATGATGATTATACCGAATTTTTTACCAAATGTAAACTGTATGTTTTCAGTTTTTTTGGGGAAACTGGATTATACAGCGACAAAAACCGCCCAAAGACGCAAAAAATTAAAAGAAAATACTGATTTACCCCTTGTCAAAAAGAAAAAAACAGGATATAGTCTAACGGCAAGAGAAAACGCTGTATTATAAAGAGGGAATGCACCATGAGTAACGCTAAGAAGAATCAGAAAAATCAAACCAAACCCACCCAGGAAGAATTGGCTGCCTCCCTGCAGGCCTTGATCGCCCAGGGAAAGAAGGAGGGCATGATCCGGTCTACTGACCTGAACGCTCTGCTGGAAAAGATGGAGCTGTCCACAGAACGCATTGAGGATATTTATGACAGTCTGGATGCCATGAATATTCAGGTGATCAGTCCTGAGCTGGATCTGGGAGATGATCTTGACCTGGTTGCTCTGGACGGTGATGTGGACCTGACCGGCGTGGAAGACGAGGATCTGGTTGATCCGGTGGACCTGGCCGCTGAGTACAATCTGGACGATCCGGTGCGTATGTACCTGAAGGAGATCGGTCAGGTGCGGCTGCTGTC